>NZ_JBQXES010000009.1:0-98430 GCF_052599055.1 Thermophilibacter sp. ZX-H3
CCGCCACGTCCCTGCCCGTCATGCTCGCCATCGCGACCTCCCTACGCCGTCGTGCCCCTCGCTGCGAGCGTACGCCGGCGACCGGACAGAAACTCAGGGGCTATGCTTCTCGTTAGGGGCCACATCTTCGAATTCCGTATCCATGTTCGGCGACGGGCTTCTTGAGGAGCAGCGCCATGGTCGCCTCCATTGCCGACCAGGCGTTGTCCTCGACGCTGAGAAGGGCGCGCCGCGCCGCGCTCGTCCCCGTTAGCCTGTGTGTCTCCTCAATGAAAGAGCGGATGCTCGCAACGTCTGTGACAGGACTGAGCCCATGGGTGACCTTCCCAGACCGAGGGTTGAGGGGGTCGCGACAGAAGCTCCCGCACAGCTCGTATCCCAAGAGGCCGAGCGCGGCGGGCTTCATGATCGTGGCGAGCTCGACAAAGAGAAGCTCAGGGCACGGGATCGTGAGGTTCTCGCCAAGCCGGAGGAACGACCCCTCGGGAAGTCCCGAGAGGTAGAGGGTGTTCTTGAAGAAGGAGGCGAGCGGTCGCGTCCCCTTCGAGGGGACTGCCACATAGACGGGCCGAGAGCTGCTGGGCGGATCCGATAGGCCGAGGAGCTGATGGGGGATGATCCGCGCACTCCACCTGCGCTGCGGATGGGGGTCGGGCTCGGGGAGGCCGCAGACCTGGGCGGATGCGTATTCCCCCGTGATCCTCACGTGACGGAGAAGCGCGAGCGCTGAGAGCTTGTTGACGCAGAGATGCACCGGAAATCCAATCACGAATCTAGTATATTATGTAGCGGACATAATGTACTAGATTAGTATGCTAATCCAATCATTATCGATAAAATCAAAGAAACAAACATTGGGGACTTTTTGGGAGCGGTCTGCCCTTTGGTAAGCTAGACGCGTCAAATCGCGAGCAAGGAGGCTATGATGGCGCTGTGGGGCGGCAGGTTCGAGAAGGGCGTGGACGCGTTCACGCAGGAGTTCGGCGCGAGCCTCGAGATCGACAAGAACATGGCGGCCCAGGACATCGCCGGCAGCCGCGCGCACGCTCGCATGCTCGCTGAGCAGGGCATCATTTCCTCCGAAGATCAGGCCGCGATCGATGCGGGCCTCGCTGACATCGCACGCCAGATCGAGGACGGCTCCTTCGCCTGGGACGTCAATGACGAGGACGTCCACATGGCCGTGGAGGGCGCGCTCACGCGCAGCATCGGCGCGGCCGGCGGGCGCCTCCATACGGGCCGCAGTCGCAACGATCAGGTCGCCACGGACATCCGCCTGCTCGCCAAGGACCTCTGCGACCAGCTGCTCGCGGGCAACGTCGCCCTGCGTCGCGTCCTCGTGGAGGCGGCCTCCCAGAACCTCGACGTCGTGATGCCCGGCTACACGCACCTACAGCACGCCCAGCCGGTGCTGCTCTCCCACCACCTGCTCGCGTACTTCTGGATGTTCTCGCGCGACTTCACCCGTCTCGCTGCGGCGCGCACGGCGGCCGATGCCAACCCGCTCGGCGCGGCGGCGCTCGCCGGCACCACCTACCCGCTCGACCGCGAGCGCACCACGGAGCTCCTGGGCTTCTCCCGCGCCATCCCCAACTCGCTCGACGCCGTCTCCGACCGCGACTACCTGCTCGACCTCGAGTACGCCTGCGCCGTGAGCATGATGCACCTCTCGCGCCTCTGCGAGGAGATCGTGCTGTGGAGCTCCACGGAGTTCGGCTTCATCACCCTCTCCGATGCGTACTCCACCGGCTCATCGATCATGCCGCAGAAGAAGAACCCCGACTTCGCCGAGCTTACGCGCGGCAAGACCGGTCGCGTCTATGGCGACCTGATGGCGCTGCTCACCACGATGAAGTCGCTGCCGCTGGCCTACAACAAGGACCTCCAGGAGTGCAAGGAGGGCCCGCTCGACGCCGCGCGCACGCTCTCCGACTGCATGGAGATCGCCGCGGGCATGGTGGAGACCTGGACCGTCAACGCCGACGTCATGCTCGCACAGGCGGGGACGGGCTTCTCGGCCGCCACGGACGTGGCCGACTACCTTGCCAAGAAGGGTATGCCCTTCCGCGAGGCGCACCGCGTGGTGGGCGAGCTCGTGCTCTACTGCGAGAAGCACGGCAAGGGCCTCGAGGACCTCACGGCCGAGGAGTTCGCCGCGGCGAGCCCGCTCTTTGAGGCGGACATCGCGCAGGACCTGGACCCGGCCGGCATCGCCAACGCCCGCGTGACGTATGGCGGCACCGGGCATGATGCGGTCGTCGTGCAGCTTGACGAGGCACGCTCCGCGCTCGAGAAAGACGCGGAGACCGTCGCCTAAATCGCATAAAACCATTCACCGACTTGACCCCCTCGCTTGCCGACGAGGGGGTTTGCATCTGCGGCAAATGTGCAAGTACGGGCATCTTCTCAGTAGGTATCCCTCTATTCCTACGCGAGAAGGGCGGGAACTATGAGACGGGATCGCAGATGGGCCCTCTGGCCCCTCGCGGTGCTGCTCGGCACCGCGCTCACCCTCGCGCCCGCGCTCGGGGCGCACGCGTATGCCGTAGAGGGTGATGTTGCCGGCGGCTCGACGGGCGTTGTCGAGCCGGGGGATCCCGCGGGAGCCCCGCTCGACGCCGAGACGCTCGTCGCCGCGCTCGATGCCGGCGGCGAGGTCACGCTGACCGCCGACGTGACGCTTGAGGGGCGGGTGGACGTGACCGAAGACGTCACGCTCGACCTCAACGGCTTCACACTGACGGGCGTCCTGCGCGCGAAGGGCGCGAGCCTGACGGTTCTTGATTCCAGCGAGGGCCAGACCGGGTCCATGGTTGACCCCGCCGGCGAGTTCCCACTCGTGAGAGGCGACGGGGCGACGGTCCTCGTCATGGGCGGGACGTTCCACGTGGAGCCTCCGGAGGGCTTTGTCCCGGATGGCCATGAGGCGATCGAGAAGGATGGCGTGTGGCTGGTGACCACGGCCGCGGAGCCCGAGCCCGTGCACGCGCACGATCTTGTTGCCCATGAGGAGGCGCCTGCGACCTGCACGACGCCGGGAACAAAGGCGTACTGGGAGTGCGCCGGCTGCGGCAAGCTCTTTGCGGATGCGTCCGCAACGACGGAGCTCCAGGAGAGCCCGTCGATCGCGCCCACGGGCCACACCCTCGCCTCCGTGCAGGAGGTGGCATCCACCTGCGTCGCCCCCGGCACTGCCGCCCACTGGAGGTGCGAGGCCTGCGGGGAGCTCTTCGGGGATGACAAGGCCGAGCAGGCCGTGTCCGCGGGCGACCTGGCGCTCCCGCTGGCTGCCCATGACCTCGAGTACGTTCCCGAGGTCCCGTCCACATGCGTTCAGTCTGGGACGGCCGGGCACTGGCACTGCTCCGTCTGTGGCGGGCGCTTCGCTGACGAGGGCGCCGCGCAGGCCGTGACGCTTGACGAGCTCGTGCTCCCGATCGGCGGGCATGCGCTCGCAGCCGTCGAGGAGACCCCTGCCACCTGCACGAAGCCCGGAACGGCCGCCCACTGGACGTGCGCGCTCTGCGGCAAGCTCTTCGCTGACGAGGCAGGCAGCGTTGAGGCAACAGCGGAGAGCCTGGCCACCGACCTCGCGCCCCACGCGCTCGCCGAGGTGGGCGGGACGCCCGCGACCTGCACCGAGCCAGGCGTTCGTGACCATTGGAAGTGCTCCGTCTGCGGCAAGCTCTTCTCCGACGAGGCGGGCACGACAGAGGTGACGGCCGAGCAGCTCGGAACCGACCTCGCGCCCCACGCGCTCACGGCCGTCGCGGAGGTCCCTGCCACCTGCGCGGAGACTGGCACCGCGGCGCACTGGCGCTGCACCAGCTGCGGCGGCCTCTTCAAGGACGAGAGGGGCACGCAGCCCGTCTCTGCCGACGACCTGGTCATTCCGCTCGCCGCGCACAGGCTGACGGCGCACGCCCCCAAGGCGGCCACCTGCACCGAGCCGGGCAGCCTCGCCCACTGGACCTGCGAGGTCTGCGGAAAGACCTTCCTGGACGACCGCACACTCGATCCTGCGGGTGACGTCGTCGTTCCTGCGACGGGCCACGAGGCCGTCCACCACGAGCGCATCGCGCCTACGACCAGGGCGGAGGGTCGTGCGGAGTACTGGGAGTGCTCCACCTGCGGGAAGCTCTTCTCCGACGAGGACATGACCAAGGAGACCACAAAGGATGCGCTCGTCCTGGCCAAGCTCAGGGTCTTTACCGTCACCTTTGACGACTGCCTCAAGGGGACGGAAAACGTCGCCTACGAGGTGACCGAGGGCCGCGCCACGCCAAGACCCAAGGACCCGTCCCTCAAAGGCTGGAAGTTCGAGGGCTGGTACGCCTATGACGGCGGCTGGGCCCGTGAGGCATACGATTTCGACGCCGCCGTGACCGAGGACCTCACGCTCTACGCCAAGTGGAGCGAGCTTCCCGACGCCGGGGCGGCGGGCGAGAAGGACGCGGCGCCTACGGTCCCCGAGACCGGCGACGACCTCAACACCGCCGCCCCCGTGGTAGTTGCCCTGGCTGGGGTCGCCGCGCTCGCGGGCACCGTCATAGCGAGGCGACGCGCGCGTCGCTAGCGTGTCCGAACATGACCAAACGCCGTCATGACGACGGCGCCTTCGGGGCCTCGCCGCGCGCGGGGCCCCGCTCGTTTGTGGGGCGTCCGTTGGGCCGTACGTATCGTCCCACGCCCTGCGGTAAAATCAATCCGTTGGACGCGCGCCTAAGCCGAGGAGGCCTCATGATCGATCGCTACACCCGTCCTGAGATGGGCCACATCTTCTCCCTGGAGAACAAGTACCTCATCTGGCAGGAGATCGAGGTCCTGGCCTGTGAGGCGCACGCCGAGATGGGCAAGATCGGCATCACGCGCGAGGAGGCCGCTTGGATCCGCGAGCACGCCGCCTTCAACAAGGACGAGGTCGACGCCATCGAGGCCGTGACCAACCACGACGTCATCGCCTTCCTTACCAACATGGGCGAGTACATCGATCACGACGTCCCCGAGGGCGAGCCCAAGCCGTCCCGTTGGGTCCACTTTGGCATGACCTCCTCCGACCTTGGCGACACGGCTCTCTGCTATCAGCTCGTCCAGGCCACCGACATCCTGATCGAGGACTGCAAGAAGCTCGGCGAGATCTGCAAGCGCCGTGCCTTCGAGGAGCGCGACACCCTCTGCGTGGGCCGCACCCACGGAATCCACGCCGAGCCCATGACCTTCGGCATGAAGTTCGGCAGCTGGGCCTGGGAGCTCAAGCGCGACTACGACCGCCTCAAGGACGCCCGCGCCAACGTGGCCTTCGGCGCCATCTCCGGCGCGGTGGGCACCTACTCCTCCATCGACCCGTTCGTCGAGGAGTACGTCTGCGAGCACCTGGGCCTCGTGCACGACCCGCTGTCCACGCAGGTCATCTCCCGCGACCACCACGCCTACCTCGCCGGCGTCCTGGCCACCACCGCCGCCACTTGCGAGCGCATCGCCACGGAGATCCGCAACCTCCAGAAGACCGACACCCTCGAGGCCGAGGAGCCGTTCCGCAAGGGCCAGAAGGGCAGCTCGGCCATGCCGCACAAGCGCAACCCCATCACCGTGGAGAAGGTCTGCGGCCTCTCCCGCGTGGTGAAGGCCAACGCGCAGGTTGCCTTTGACAACGTGGCCCTCTGGCACGAGCGCGACATCTCGCACTCCTCCGCCGAGCGCGTGGCGCAGGCCGACAGCTTCATCGCCCTCGACCACATGTTCCAGTGCCTCACGCGCATCGTGGACGGCCTCATCCTCTACCCGGCCCAGATGCTCGCCAACCTCAACAAGACCCGCGGCCTGATCTTCTCGTCCAAGGTCCTTCTCGCCCTCGTGGAGACGGGCATCACGCGCGAGGAGGCCTACGCCATCGTGCAGGAGAACGCCATGGCCACGTGGCACGAGGTCCAGCAGTGTGCCGGCGGTACCACGTTCCGCGAGAAGCTCGAGGCAGACCCGCGTTGCACCGTGCCCGCCGCCGAGCTCGACGCCATCTTCGACCCGCGCGCCTTCCTCACGCGCGCCGGCGTCGTCTTTGACCGCCTGGAGCAGCTCAACTTCGACTAACCGCGCGCCGTGCAAAAGGGACAGTCACTTTTGCACGCCGGCGACAGACATCAGAGAGCGTGCAAAAGTGACTGTCCCTTTTGCACGGAAGGAGCGGACATGCACTTTGACTACACGCCGCGCGGGGTCTGCTCGCGCGCCATCCACATCGACCTTGCGGACGACGGCAAGACTATCGAGCAGGTCTCCTTTGAGGGCGGCTGCAACGGCAACCTCAAGGCCGTGAGCAAGCTCGTCGCCGGCCATCCCGTCGACGAGATCGTGGGCATCCTCTCCGGCAACACCTGCGGCCCGCGCCAGACCTCCTGCGCCGACCAGCTCGCGCGGGCCCTCGTCGAGGCCTCGGCCCAGGCGCGCTAGGCGAGAAGGACGGTCGACCCGGTGAGGCTCCCCAAGCTCAAGATGACGCGCCGCTCGCTCTTCAAGGCGACGGCGGTCGGCGGTGTGACCGCGGCGGCGGTCGGCATCCTGGCCGGCTGCACGCATGGTGCGAACGACACCGTGGCAGACCCCACCGTGGTCGACGAGTCCGAGGCGGACGACATCCTCTCGGAGTTCGAGGGCGTGGACACGACGCTCGCCGTCGAGGGGTCGTGGACCCTGCCGCTCGGCAACGTGCTCCACCCGGCCGAGGGCACGTGGATTCCCGTCACCACGGCGGGGTCCTCTGCCACGCCGATGGTCACGGGATCGGCCTTCTCGCTCGCGTCCGGGGAGCTCATGGAGGTCGTCCCCGAGCCCGTCAGCGGCTCGGCGACTTCGGTCATCTATGACGCGCGCTGCTCGGACAGCGTGTACGCCTGGACCGAGCTCGACCTGGTGACGCGGGCGTGGTCGCTCCATGCGTCCTCGTTTTCCGCCGGCGAGCTGACCGGGGACACCAAGACCCTCTGGGAGGGCACCTCGGACTATGACCCAGCCCCCTTCGCCGTCTCCGGCTCGAGCGTGATCTGGCAGGTCCAGCCGTCGACGCTCGGGACCAAGACGCAGGAGCACTCCTTCTGCTACATCTGGCATGCCGGGGACTCGGACGCCCAGGCGGTGGTGGAGTCCCCGGGCCGCTTTGCCACGTGGCCGACCGTCTCGGGCGAGGTCGTCACGCTCGCTCCGCGCGTGCGCGCCTCCGAGGGGACCTACTACGGCGTCACCGCCTACTCCCTCTCGGACGACCTCAAGACGAGGATCGACCAGCTCGTCATGCCCCAGGGCGTGCGACCGTTCCGCGCGGCCCGCGTGGGGGACCGGTTTCTCGTCTCGGTTGAGGCCAGCTACAGCACCGGCGGCCTCCTCGGGCAGATGGGCACCTACATCGGGACGTCCTCGGCCGGCTTCTACCGCCTCAACCGCGAGCCGTCCGAGTGCGGCTGCGGCAACGGCGACCTGTTCATCGTCAAGAGCAACGCCACATACCTCGTGCTCGACCTCGCCAAGCGCCAGTACTCGGCGCTGCCCTCGGCAGACCGCATCGTCGACTACGGGGAGTACCCGGCCCGCGTGGGAGAGTGCGACCTCTTTGTGACCTTCTCGACGGTCAAGGACGCGGACACCGGCTACCCCGCTTCCGTTGCGGTGCGTACCTTCCGCCTGTAACTTGGAATCTCCAGCGGCCCGGTAGGGTACACTAGGGTCATCCACGGACCGGATTTCCCGGAGACGACCAGTCGTTAGCGAGGAGGCCAGCATGGCTTCAGATGAGAAGAAGATTCTGCTCGTTGAGGACGAGAAGGCAATCAGGGACGCCGTCGCGGCGTACCTCGAGCGCGAGAGCTATATCGTGCGCGGCGTCGGCGACGGCCAGAGCGCCGTCGAGGAGTTTGAGAAGCACACCTTCGACCTCGTGATCCTCGACCTCATGCTCCCCAAGCTCTCGGGCGAGCGCGTCTGCCGCGCCATCCGCGAGACGTCCAACGTGCCCATCATCATGCTCACCGCCAAGGGCGAGGTCGAGGACCGCATCATCGGCCTCGAGCTCGGTGCCGATGACTACCTCATCAAGCCCTTCTCGCCGCGCGAGCTCGTCGCCCGCGTGCGCGCCCTGCTTCGTCGCGCCCACACCGAGACCGAGCCGCAGCTCGAGGTGCTCGACTTCGGCGATCTCGTGATCGACATCTCGGGCCACAAGGTCCTCGTGGAGGGCAAGGAGGTCGACCTCACCGCCTCCGAGTTCAAGCTGCTGACCACGCTCGCCCGCTACCCGGGCCGCGTCTACACGCGCATGGAGCTTGTCGAGAAGGTCCTGGGCTACGACTTCGAGGGCTACGAGCGCACCATCGACTCCCACGTCAAGAACCTCCGCGCCAAGCTCGGCGACGACCCGCGCAACCCGCGCTGGCTCTACACCGTCCACGGCGTCGGCTATCGCTTCGAGGCTCCCGAGAAGGCGGCCGACGCCGGCAGCCGATAGGCGCCGGGATGTCCGCGCGCTTCGTCACCGGAAGGGACGCACAGCTGGACGAGGGCGGCTCCGAGCGGCCCTCGTCCTCTCGTAGCTCTTGGAACACGATCAAGCCCTCGCCCAAGCGCGGGCGCCCCTACTCCACGAGCCTCACCCTCGGCTTTGCGCTGACGGCGATAATGACGGCCGTGGTGCTCGTGGTGGTGCTCGCCATGGTGTGGGAAGGCCAGTTCATGGCCTACACCCGCCAGAACATGCAGAGCATCGCCGACTCCACGGCGGAGAGCATATCCGAAGCATACCAGCAGACCGGCGAGCTCGACGAGACCGCCGCCGCTGCCGCCGCGGGGGCGTCCTCGCTCTCCTCTGACATCGTCGTCCAGGTCGTCGACGCCGACGGCAACGTGCTCTACGATGACACCTGGGCTCGGTCGACCACGCTCACCCCGGATGCCGCCGAGGGCGCGAAGCCCGTTCCCGCCACGGTCCCGACCGCCCAGGAGGCGCTCGTCACCTCGCAGATCCTCGACGAGGACGGGGCCGTCGTCGGCGAGGTCCGGCTCTGGGCCTTTGGATCCGAGGCCCTGCTCACCAAGAGCGACGCGTCCTTCCGCTCCAACTCGTACGGCGCCATCGCGACGGCCGCCGCGATCGCGGCCCTTCTCGCCTGCGTGATCGGGTACTTTGTCTCGCGCGGGATGGCAAAGCCCATCCAGCGCATCACCTCGACGGCCAAGCAGATCAGAAACGGCGACCTCACGGCGCGCACCGGCGTCACGGGTGCCGACGAGATCGGCCAGCTCGGCGAGACCTTCGACGACATGGCCACGACCATCGAGCGCGACATCAAGCTCGAGCACCGCCTCACCGGGGACGTCGCCCATGAGCTGCGCACGCCGCTCATGGCCATGCAGGCCACGGTCGAGGCCATGCAGGACGGCGTCCTGCCCGCGGACGACGAGCACCTGGAGGTCGTGGCCTCCGAGGTGCGCCGCCTCTCCCGCCTCATCGACGCCATGCTCAAGCTCTCGCGCCTGGAGAACGGCACCACCGAGGTCAAGGTCGAGAAGACCGACATGGTGTACCTCGTCAAGAGCCTGGTCTCCGCCCAGCACCAGCTCTTCCACGAGCGCGGTCTCCACCTGCGCTTCGTTGACGAGACCGCCCACGGCGAGCTCTACGCCGACGTCGACCCTGACCTCATCCGCGAGGCGATCGTGAACCTCATGAGCAACGCGATGCGCTACACCAACGCGGACGGCTGGGTGAAGGTCTTTCTGCGGCAGGATCGCTCCGACGTGCTGGTTGGGGTCCAGGACACCGGCATCGGCATCGCCAAGGAGGACATCCCGCAGACCTTCTCGCGCTTCTGGCGCTCCGACGTGAGCCGCGAGCGCGTGTCCGGCGGTCTTGGCGTGGGCCTGGCCATCACTAAGGAGATCGTCGACAAGCACAACGGTACGATCCTCGTGGAGTCCGAGCTCGGCAAGGGAACCACGTTCACGCTGCGGATTCCCCAGCGCCGCGAGCGCAAGGAGAAGGACCGGTAGCGCCGCTGTGCTCGCCGCGCCGCGGCGAGAGTGACGTATACTGGATGGTTGAGTGAAACGCCTACGAAAGGTGGCCGGAATGGCTGAGATGGAACTTCGTCCGGACTCGCACGGCAAGGTCCGCGACATCTACGACTGCGGCGACAGCCTCCTCATGGTGGCGTCCGACCGCATTAGCGCCTATGACTTCATCCTGCCGGACGAGATCCCGCACAAGGGCGAGATCCTCACCCGCATCTCCGCGTTCTGGTTCGAGCGCTTTGCCGACCTCATCCCCAATCACATGATCTCCTGCGACGTGGCCGACCTCCCTGAGGAGTTCAAGCCGTACGCCGACTACCTCGCCGGCCGCTCCATGCTGGTCAAGAAGGCCCAGACCGTGCCCATCGAGTGCATCGTCCGCGGCTACCTCACCGGCTCCGGCAAGAAGACCTACGACGAGGACGGCACCGCCTGCGGCATCAAGCTGCCCGACGGCCTGACCGAGGCCTCCAAGCTCCCCGAGCCGATCTTCACCCCGTCCACCAAGGCGGAGCTCGGCGATCACGACGAGAACATCTCCTTCGAGCGCTGCTGCGAGATCGTGGGCGAGGACGTGGCGGCCCAGCTGCGCGATGCCTCCCTCTCGATCTACAAGGCCGCTGCCGACTACGCCGCCGAGCAGGGCATCATCATTGCCGACACCAAGTTCGAGTTTGGCTTCATCGACGGCAAGCTCACCCTCATCGACGAGTGCCTCACCCCCGACTCCAGCCGCTTCTGGCCTGCCGACTCCTACGAGGAGGGCAAGGTCCAGCCGAGCTACGACAAGCAGTACGTCCGCGACTGGCTGCGCGCCAACTGGGACATGACCGGCGAGCCACCGCGCATCCCCGCCGAGGTCATCGAGGGAACCTCCAAGCGCTACCAGGAGGCCTTCCAGATCATCACCGGCACCGAGTTCGTGCCCGCCCGCTAACGTCGAAGACGACCGCAGAAGGAGCTTCATGTCACTCAAGGACACCATCGAGGGCGCCCGTCGCGAGGCCGAGGGCAACGCCGTCGGCCGTCCCAAGAAGGAGGCCGAGGCCGTGACCTCCACGAGCGAGGAGCGCAAGGGCTTCTCGCGCAGCTCTGCGGCCAAGGCGCGTCCCGTGCGCGAGGCCGGCGCCTCAGTGCGCGTGGAGAGCAAGGCGAAGGCCTCCGGCCTTGGCCGTGCCGAGACCAAGGAGGAGAAGAAGGAGCGCAAGCGCCGCGAGCGCGAGGAGGAGGACATCCGCAACCGCGCCTACGACCTCGTCCTGCGGGAGCTTCCCGGCTACAAGAAGACCGAGAAGGTCTTCTGGGCGTTTCTCGGCGTGGGCATGGCGCTCGCCGTCATTTCCCTCATCTGCGCCTACGTCTTTGGACAGAACACCGACCTCGGCACCTGGCAGGGCATCCTGAGCGTGGCGTCGCTCGTCTTTGCGTATGCCGCCATCATTGGTAGCTTCATCTACGACATGGTGAAGCGCCGCCCGTTCCGCAAGGCGGCTGAGGCGCGCGTCCGCGGCCTCTCCGACAAGAAGCTCCTCGAGCTCTTCCAGCGCGCGAGCGCCGAGGCGTCCGCGAAGAAGGTCGAGAAGAACGTCAAGAAGTAGCTTTTGTCGCCGCGCGTGCGCGGTGATAGAATAGTTCGACGCACTGCCTTCGTAGCTCAGGGGATAGAGCACCGCTCTCCTAAAGCGGGTGTCGGCCGTTCGAATCGGCCCGGGGGCACCAGTAAACTCGCAGGTCAGACGGTATAAGCCGTCTGACCTGCTTTTCTTTTCCGTACAAGATGCCTAAAAGGTGCCTGTCCCCATTTAGGCATGCCTAAAAGGGGACAGGCACCTTTTAGGCATCTTGTAGGCAGAAAAAACGGCCGGGCCCTGCGGGGCCCGGCCGTCGTGGCGTCGGGTGCGTTTGCGCTAGTTGCCGCTCTTCTGTCGCGAGGACGAGCGTGAGTTGACACTGACGCCGTTTCCGATGTCGGTGCCGGTGCCCTCGCCGCTCGTGCCGCCCTGGTTGTCCCCGGTGGAGGAGTTCCCGCCCCCCTCGGTTCCCGTGTTGGACCCGCCGCCCTCGTTGCCGGTGGACTGGACCTCGGTGGTGAGGACGATCGTGCCGCCCTCGGGCAGGGACTCCCAGGCTGACTGGTTGACGACCACGCCCTCGGCGCTGCTGCCCGAGGCGAGCTGCACCACGAAGCCGAGGTTCTGGAGCTGCGCGCGGGCGTCGTAGTAGCTCTTGCCCACGACGTACGGCACGGGCACGTTCTCCACGGGCTTGGGGCCGCTCGAGACGGTGATGGTGACCGTGGAGCCCACCTCGGCGGTGTTGCCCGCCGCAGGGTCGACGGAGATGACGTTGCCCTCGGCCACGGTGTTGCTGTAGTCCCAGACCACCTTGACGTCAAACTCGCCGTCGCTGCTGGAGAGGCGCTCCTGCGCGTCCTCGTAGTAGTCGCCCACCACGTTGGGGATGACGGCCGTGCTCGCGCCGGAGGAGATGTGATAGGTGATGGTCTCGCCGACGTTGACCTCGGTGCCCTCGGGCGTGTCCTGGGCGCAGACGCGGCCCTTCTCGATGGAGTCGCTCTCCTGGTCCTCGCCCTTGCGCCCCTTGAGGTTGTACTTGGCAAGCTCGTCTTCCACCTGGTCCTCGGGGAGGTTCGTGAGGTCGGGCACCGTGACCTTCTCGGCCGGCGCCTCACCCTTGGAGACGCGGATGTCAATGGAGGAGCCCTCGGGCATCGCGCGGGTGGCAAGGGGGTTCTGCTCGTAGACGAGGCCCGGGTCCTGCGCCGACGTGTAGCCCTGCTCCACCTTGCCGACCTCGAAGCCGTTGTCCTCGATCGCCTTGATGGCCTGCTCCTGGGTGAGGCCGATGAGGTTGGGCACCGGCTTGGTCTGGGTGCCGGAGCCAAAGATCGAGAAGAGCGCGACGGCCGCCACGGCCACGACGGCGATGACGCCGATCACGCCGAGGATGACGTTGCGACGGTGCCTGCGCTGACGCTCGGCCTCCTCCTCGGCAGCCTGCTCTGTGGCGCTCTGCGCGCGATAGCGGTTCGTGCGCTCAACGCGGGGGATGGAGGCGGTGCTGCCCGTGGCGGGGATGGCGCCCGTGCCGCGCTCGAGCTTGTTGGTGGGCTGGATGGGCAGCATGGCGGTGGCGCTGTTCACGGCCTGCACGCGGCCCGCGAGGTAGTCGCGCAGCGTGCGGAAGAGCTCGTCTGCCGTCTGGAAGCGGTCGGCCGGGTTCTTCTGCATGCACTTGAGGATGATGGACTCGAGGGCGGGGTCCACGGAGGGGTTGAGCTGGCTGGGCGGCTTGGGCTGCTCGTTCACCTGCTTGAGGGCGACGGTGATGGCGTCGTCGCCCTGGAAGGGGACCTGCCCGGTGGCTGCCTCGTACATCACGATGCCGAGCGAGTAGATGTCCGTGGTGGGCCCGAGCTCCTTGCCCTGCGTCTGCTCGGGGGAGACGTAGTGGGCCGTGCCGAGGACGGAGTTGTCCTGCGTGAGGTGGCTGTTCTTGGCGCGCGCGATGCCGAAGTCCATCACCTTGATGTTGCCGTCCGGCTGCACCATGATGTTCTGCGGCTTGATGTCGCGGTGGATGATGTCGTGCTTGTGGGCCACGGAGAGCGCCTGCGCGATCTGCGAGCCGATCTGCGCGACCTTCTTGCAGTCGAGCGCGCCGTGCTTGCGAATGCCGCTCTTGAGGTCGGTGCCGCGCAGGTACTCCATGACGATGTAGTACGTGTCGGCGTCCTTGCCCCAGTCGTAGACGGAGACGATGTAGGGGCTCTGGAGCGCCGCCGCCGCCTGCGCCTCCTGCTTGAAGCGCGCGGCGAAGGACGGGTCCGCGGCGTACTGGGGCAGCATCGTCTTGATGGCGACGGTGCGGCCGAGCACCTCGTCAAGGCCGCGGAAGACCGTGGCCATGCCTCCCGTCCCGATCTTGTCCTGCACCTGGTAGCGTCCGCCGAGAATCATCCCTGGCATGCTCAACTCCTATCCCGCTCGCGGCCGTGCCGCGTCCCCTTTTCTGTGCGCCGAGGGCGCGTCCTGCTCTGTCCCTGGTTCGTTTCTGCTTCGTTGGTCAGTGTGTCCTGTCGGTCTGTCGCGCCCCCATCAGCTGCCCGCCCCGGATGACTGCACGGCGAGGGCGCGCGCGAGCACCTGCCCGGCGAGCGAGGCCGCGAGGCCCTCGACGTCCTCCCCCTGGCCCTCGACGCAGATCGAGATGACGAGGGTCGGGTTGTCATACGGCGCGAAGCCGATGAAGAGCGAGTTGATGGTGCCGTCCCCGACCTCGGCGGTGCCGGTCTTTCCGGCCACGCGGGTCCCCTGGACCCGGGCCGCCATGCCCGTGCCGCTCTCGACGACCTGGAGCATGGCCTCCTTCACGAGTGCGGCGGTGTCGGCCGAGATGGCCTGCCCGAGCGAGCGGGCCTGGGTGCGCGAGGTCTCGACGCCCTCGGGGGAGAGCACGTGGTCGACCACGTAGGGGTCCATGACCACGCCGCCGTTGGCGATGGCCTGGGCCACCATGGCGTTCTGCATGACGGTGGTCTGCGGGCCCGCGGGGCTCTCGTGCTCGCCCACGGGCTGGCCGCAGGCCGCCCACGCGGTCTCCCACTCCGTCATCTCGGACGGGTCGGGCATGAGGGAGGCGGTGCACTTGAAGTCCTGGCCGACGCGGCGCCCGTATCCGAAGGCGTTGGCGTAGCTCACGAGCGTGCTGGCTCCCACCTCCACGCCGACCTGCCCGAAGGCGGTGTTGGAGGAGACGGCGAGCGCGTCGCGCAGCGTGAGCTCGCCGTAGTCGGCGTCGTGGTTGTTGGTGACGGGTGCGCCGCCGATCTCCATCTCGGCGCTCGCGTCGTAGACGGCGTCGAGCGTGGTGGTGCCGGAGTCGAGCGCGGCGGCCAGCGTGAGGGCCTTGAAGGAGGAACCGGGCGGGTAGAGGACGCTCGTCGCGCGGTCGATGAGCTCGCCGTTCGTGCCCGAGGCCATGACGGACTCGAGGTTGTCGACGGTGTAGGTGGGGTTGGACGCCTTGGCCAGGACGGCACCCGTCTTGGGGTCGAGGATCACGATCGAGCCGGTGTAGCCCTGCAGGGCGTCCTCCGCCGCGCGCTGGATGAGCGAGTTGATGGTGAGCGCCACGGTCGAGCCGGGCTGGTCGACGCCCGCGAGGGTGTAGAGCGCGCTTCTCCAGTTGGAGTAGTCCGCATGCCCGGTGAGCGTGTCGTTCATGGTCTCCTCGATGCCGGCTGAGCCGTACTGGAGGGAGATGTAGCCCACGGTGTGGCGCGCGAGCGTGCCCTGGGGGTAGCTCCGGAGGTAGGTGCCGTCGGCCTGCTGGATGCTCTCGGCCAGCGTCACGCCGTCGGACGTGATGATGGCACCGCGCTGCACGTAGGCGCTCCGGGCGATGGTGTGGTTGTTCGTGGGCAGGTCCTGCACGCGCGCGGCGTCGATCTGCATCACGTACGTGAGGTTGGCGATAAGGACGGCAAAGAGCAGCGAGAAGACCGTGATGAGGTTCGTCAGACGCTTTCCGAGCGCCACGCGGCCCAGGACGCCGGACTCGGCCGTGAGCAGCGAGAAGCTTCCGCGCGCGTGGCTGCCGTGCACCACGGACGCCGCGTGCGCGCCGACCTTGCCGGCCCCCTCGGCGACAGACGACAGCGGCGGGCGCACGTTCTTCTCGCCCGAAAGGCCGCTCTCGATCTGGGTGCCGCGGCCGGTGCCCTCGTCTCCCGCGCGCAGGAGCAGGCCAACGATGATGAAGCTCGCGAGCAGCGAGGTGCCGCCCTGGCTCATGAAGGGCAGGGTCACGCCCGTGAGCGGCAGGAGCTTGGTGACGCCTCCCACGATGAGGAAGGCCTGGAAGCAGATGGCGCTCGTGAGGCCCACCGCGGCGAAGGCCGAGGTGTCGGACTTGGCGCGCGCCGCCGTTGCGAGGCCGCGCACGCACAGCAGCAGGTAGAGGATCAAGATGGCCGCGCCGCCGAGCAGCCCCATCTCCTCGCCGATGGCGGAGAAGATGAAGTCGCTCTCCACGACGGGGATGACCGTCGCCATGCCCTTGCCGATGCCGCGTCCCACGAGCCCGCCGTCGGCGAGCGAGTAGAGCGACTGCACGATCTGGTAGCCGCCGCCCGAGGCGTCGGCCCACGGGTCGAGCCAGATGTTCACGCGCGTCTGCACGTGGCCGAAGAGGTTGTAGCAGGCCACGCCGCCCACGGCGAGCAGAAGGAGGCTCACCACGACGTAGCTCACGCGGCCGGTGGCCACGTAGAGCATGATGAGGAAGAACGTGAAGAGGAGAAGGGCGCTGCCGAGGTCGGTCTCAAAGGCCACGACGAGCAGGCTCACGCCCCAGACCACGAAGAGCGGCAGGAGCATCCTCAGGCGCGGGAGGCTCACGGGGCCGATCTTGCGCATGGAGGCCGAGAGCGCCTCGCGGTTGGCGGCGAGGTAGAACGCCAGGAAGAGGACGATGGCGATCTTGGCGAACTCGCCGGGCTGGAAGGTGAAGCCGCCGATGTTGATCCAGAGTTTGGACCCGCCGCGCTCGGTGCCGACGATCATGGGCAGCACCAGCAGGATCACGCCGGCGATTCCGAGCGTGTACTTGAAGTCCGCGAGGCGGTCGAGGTTGCGCACCACGGCGAGCACGACGACCATGGCCGCGATGGAGACGAAGAGCCAGATGACCTGGTTGACGGCGAGGTCGGGCGCGAGACGCGTGAGGAACGTGATGCCCGTCCCCGAGAGCGCGAAGACGATGGGCAGGATGGCGGGGTCGGCCCCCGGCGCGAGGAAGCGTATGGCGACGTGGGCCGCGCCGAAGGCGGCGAAGAGCCCCAGCGGCACGCCCAGCGTGGCGAGGCTCAGCTGCGCCGTGGTGGTGACCACGTACATCGCATAGAGCAGGACGACGGGCACCGCCGCGAGGAACAGCAGGAAGAGCTCGGTGTTGCGGCGTGAGAGGCCGCGCGGGGCGGGAGCGGAGGGGGCGGCCATGGCCTCGTAGGCCGCGCGCGTGCGAGCGCCCGAGAAGTGCGTTCTTCTCGCCATCTCACTCGCCCCCGTTCGTCTCTGCTTCGCCCGTCTGCCCCTCGGTCGGAGGGGTCTCGGCAGCGCTCTGGCCCGCCTGACCGGCGTCCTCCGTGGCGGCCCCCTCCTCGGCGCCGGGCTGACCGTCGGACTTGGCCCCCTCGGCCACCTGGGCGGCCTTCACGGCCTCCTCGTCGATCTGGCGGTGGTAGGAGTCGATTGTCTCGAGCGCCGCCTCCTCGCCGTTCACGCGGATGCCCTGCTCGAGCTGGTCCTGGACGGACGAGGGGAGGTCGCTCACCTTCACGGCGCTCGTCCCCACGAGCTCGTTCAGCGGGATGCCGAGGATGTCACCCTTGATGCCGCGGTAGATGGCGACGGTGCCGCCGTTCTCGGCGAGGTACCACTCGCTGCGGACGAAGGCCGCGGTGACGAGGAAGGCGGCGATGAGGACGCCGGCCACGGCGCTCGTGATCATGGCGGCGCGCCGGATGAGCCGCCGGCGGATCTCGTCGGCGACGCCGTCGTTCAGGACGTCAACGACGATGACGGTGACGTTGTCCGCGCCGCCCGCCGTGAGCGCGGCGGAGACGAGGTTGTCGGCCGCCTGCTGCGGCGTGGCGCTGGACACGGCGACGGACTCTATCTCGCTGTCGGAGATCATCGACGAGAGGCCGTCCGAGCACAGGATGATGCGGTCGCCCGTGTTGACCTCGAGGGAGAAGTGGTCCGCGTACATGTCCGGGTCCGAGCCGAGCGCTCGGGTGATGATGGAGCGCGAGGGGTGCGTGCGCGCCTCGTCGGCCGTGATCTGGCCGGAGTCGACGAGCTCCTCGACGTAGGAGTGGTCGTGCGTGACGCGCACGAGCGTGCCGTGGTGCAGCACGTAGGCGCGCGAGTCGCCGACGTGGGCCACGGCCATCTTGTTCTTCTCGATGAGGATGGCGGTGGCGGTGCAGCCCATGCCGGGCTTGCCGATGCCCTCCTCGGCGCCCTTGATCACGGCCTGGTTCGCAGCCTCGACGGCGGCGCCGAGCAGGACGTCGTCGGCGGTCGCGGGCGCGCGCTCGCCGATGGTGTCAACGGCGATGGAGCTTGCGACCTCGCCGGCCGCGTGGCCGCCCATGCCGTCGGACACCACGAAGAGCGGCGCGCGAAGGAAGAACGAGTCCTCGTTGTGGCCGCGGACGAGGCCCACGTCGCTGCGCGAGCCCCAGGAGATGAACCCGTTGGAGCCCGTGACCTTGTCCGCGCCGGCGCGTCCCTCGACGGGCATCTCGGCGCGGCCCGGGGCGTTGGCGGGCTCCGGGGCGGTGATGACCTGAGACTCCTCCGTCATCCGCGGCTCACCCTCATGATGGTGTCGCCCACCTGGACCTCGTCGCCCTCCCTCAGCGTGACGGGCTGCTCGATGCCGTGCCCGTTGACGAGCGTTCCGTTGGTGGAGCCGAGGTCCTCGAGCACGAGGGCCGGCCCCTGGAGGGTGAAGCGGGCGTGCGTTGACGAGACGTAGGGCTCGTCAACGACGATGTCCGACGAGGGGGAGCGCCCGATGACGACGGGGCCGAGGATGTCGACGTGCAGGCCCCTGAGCGAGCGGGTGCCCTTCTCCACGTCCACGGACCAGATCGCCGCGTCGCGACGCTGGCCCCGCACGAGGCCCACGCCCGTCCGCATGACGGCGAAGAGGAAGATGTACAGGACGACGACGAGAAGGACGCGTCCCACGAAGAGGACGAGGTCGATCATGCGCGCATCTCCCTGAACTCGAGGTTCACAAGGCCGAGCGTGATGAGGTCGCCGTCGCGCAGGACGCAGTCCTGGACGTCGACGTCGTTCACGAGCGTGCCGTTGGTGGAGTTGAGGTCGGTGATGTGCCAGTCGCGCCCGTCAAAGGAGAGCTGGGCGTGGCGGCGGGAGACGTTGGGGTCGCGCAGGACGACGCCGGCCTGGGAGCGCTCGCGCCCGATGACGGTCGCGGGGGCCTTGGCCGAGAAGGTCCGCCCGGTCTGGCGGTCGATGAGCAGGCAGGTGGCCACGCTCTCGTCCTCGGCGGGTGCCGCGGGCGCTGGCGCCGGGGCGGGGATGGAGGACGCCACGGCGGCGGCCCCGGGGACCGCGCCGGCGATGCCGGCGACCGCGTCCGCCCCCACGCCGCGCCTCATGTCGACGAGCGGGACGTTGCGGCGCTGCGTCTGCGGAACCGGGATGGCGGCGGGCTGCGCCGCGGGCGCGACGAGCGGCGTGCCGGCTGCCGCGACGGGCATGGGCGTGGACTCGGACGCGGAGGCGACGGGTCCCGCGACGTCGTCAAACTCGGCAGGCATGACCTCGAGGCCGGCCTCGGAGTCGGAGAGCGCGGGACGGCGCTCGGGCTCGCGCGGGGCGAGCGACGCCATGCGGTCGGACGGGCGGCGCGTGGGTCGCGGCTGCGGTCCACGACGGTTGATCTTGGCCGCGGCGCCGCCGGCGCTCGAGTTGCCCGCGAGGAACGCGCGCTCCTCCTCGCGCAGGCGGTTGAGCGTCCGCGCGTCGACGTTCTCCGCGAAGACGGCGAACTTGCCAGAGCGCTGCGACGGGTCGACCATGAAGCGCACGAGGGGACTGCCCACGAAGGCGTAGCCCTTCTTCTGGGCCTGGGCCGTGACGAAGGAGGAGATCTCGTAGGTGATCTGCTCGTAGAGCGGCCGCATGAGGGAGTCGTCGGAGGAGGAGACGAGCACGGTGTAGAGCGCCGGCGCGGTGTCCACGCCGTCTATCTCGTACGTCTCGTTCTCCATCTCGCGCGCCGCGCGCTTGGCGAGCTTCTTGAATGAGAACGGCTCGGTATATCCCTGCGGCGCGGCCCCGAACACGGAGCTGATGCGCCCCTCAAAGTCACTGAGGAAGCTCATGGTACCCATCCTCGTCATCCAGGTCCTCGAAGAGCGGCCCTCTGAGGACTGTCGCAATGCACAAAAGCACAGACAAGAGTACCGCAATGACGACGGCCTCCCAATCGAGGGCGGCCCATATACCGGCATTCTCCATGCTAGCTGCGACGACCTCGGAGCCGACAAGCAGGCAGAGGCCGAGGATCTGGCCGCAGACCCCCGCCGCCACCGAGCCGCGCAGCGCCACGGCGGACGAGACGGCGCCGCAGAGCGCAGCGCCCGCGCAGACGGCCCAGAACGCCGGGTCCGACCACTCCGCGAGCAGCGCCGCGACAGTCACCGTGGCGGAAAAGCCCGCGTCGACGGCGCACCCGAAGAGGCTTCCCAGCAGGTAGCCGACCGCGCCCGTGACCGCGGCGGGGCCGGGGTCGAGCGCGTACCCCGCCACGCCCGCGCCCGCGGCGGGCGTGGGCAGGCAGCAGGGGAGAAGGACGGCGAGGCCGCCGAGGTGCTCCTTTCGGCCCACGGCGGCCCACCACACGAGGGTCGCCGCCGCCACCGCGGCCGCAAGCGGGAACGACGAGGGCGCCCGAGAGGTGACGCCGAGCGCGCCCGCCAGCGCGAGGCCGCCGAGCGCGCCGCCGAGGGGCGGCCAGGCCGCCGCGGCGACGGCGCACGCGAGTGACGCCGCCGCGGCGGCGCCGGACTCGGGTCCAAGCAGCGCGGGCAGCGCGAGCCGGACGGTCGCGAACGTCGCGAGCGCGGTGACGGCGCGGCCGATCGCGCTCGGCAGCCACGGGAGGCGCAGGGCGATCGGCGGGCGCTCGCCCACGAGCGTGGCCGCCGACCCGTCGTCCTTCTCGGCCTGGTCAACGAGCTCCCTGAGCGACGCTGCGCCGGCGCGCGGGTCGCCCAGCCAGGGGACGAGCTCGTCGGCGAACTCCCGGACGTCGGCAGGCCGCGCGGAGGCCTGGGGGGCGAGCGCGTCGGCGAGGATGAGCTCGGGGTCTCCGGCCAGCTCCGGGCAGTCGCGGGAGAGGGGCCGCCGCGGCCCGCGCTCGATGAGGCGCAGCGAGGCGGCGGCGGAGTCCGCGGCAAAGGGGCAGGTCCCGCCGAGCGCCTGCCAGAGGACCACGGCGAGCGAGAAGACGTCGCTGCGCTCGTCCACGAGCATGCCCTCGATTTGCTCGGGGGGCATATAGCCCACGGTGCCGCCGCGCGCCCCGCCGTATCCGGCGGCCGAGGCGAGCGTGGCCATGCCAAAGTCCGCGAGCTTCACCACGCCCTGCCGGTCGATCATGATGTTGGTGGGCTTGATGTCCAGGTGCAGGACGCGGTTCTCGTGGGCAAACTCGAGCGCGCGGGCCACGGAATCGAGCACCTGCGCGCACTCCTCGCAGGTGAGCCTGCCGCCCTCCACGCGGGCGAGCAGCTCGGCGAGGTTGAGCCCGTCGACGTACTCCATGACGATGTACGCGTAGGCCCCGTCGGACTCAAAGTCAAAGACCGTCACGATGTTGGGGTGTCCCAGCATGCACGCCGTGCGCGCCTCCGCGAGGGCCTCCTCGGCCGTCGTGGTTGCGGCGTCATCGAGGATGGGGAGCCGCTTGATGGCCACACGGCGCTGGAGGCGCAGGTCCCAGCAGGTGCAGACCGTGCCAAAGCCGCCGGTCCCCCGGCGCGCGAGAACGCGATACCTGCCTAGGAGGATCTCCTCGGGCGGCGTGTGCTGCTGCGCGATAGGGCTCGTCTCGCTCACGGCGTCTCCTTCGGTTGTGCTGCGTGTGCCGTGTCGTGGGCCCATTCTACCGCAGGCGCGCGGGCGGGCCGTCCCGCCAGAAAAAACACTTGGCAGGTTGCGGGGCATGCGCTAGAATGACCTCTGCACGCGGGCGTGGCGGAATTGGCAGACGCGTACGGTTCAGGTCCGTATGGGGGCAACTCCATGAAGGTTCAAGTCCTTTCGCCCGCACCATGACTGTTTGGCCCCGGCTTCGCGCCGGGGCTTTTTTGTGCCGCGGGCCGCGGCCCGTCCCCTGTCACGGCTGCAATTAACGCGCACTCGTGCACGGTTCTTCTCGCGTTTGCCCAGTTGGCACTTTAGAACTCGTGCACGAGTGCGCGTTAATCTCCCGCGAGGGAAACCTCCTCCACCGTCACGAACTCGTCTCCCAGGAGAAGGACGTCCTCGGGGGTTCCCTCCCTCGCCTTCTGGCGCGCCGCCATGGCACGGGCGTAGCGCGCTCCCGGCTCCCACGGGAGGAGCGACCAGATGAGTTCCTGGCGTTTCCGGGCGAGCAACGGGGACGCGAGCGCCAGGCGCACGTCCCCGAGCGGTTGGCCGCAGAGCTCCTCGCAGGCCAAGGCCGCCTCGAGCATGACGGTGTCAAGCCCGCCGTCGGCAAACAGGTCGTCGGCGATGACGGGCAGGATTATCTTGCCGCGCGCGGCGAGCTCCCGGTTTCTCCTGAGGTCGTCGAGGTATTTCTCGCGTACGCTGCGCATGGCCTCCGTGCGCTCCTCGGCAGACTCGGCCCGAGCGATGGAGGCGAGGTCAAAGTGCCCGTACCCGTCATAGTTGAATCCCATGGGCGTTCCGTCCACCTCTATGTCAGGCACGCGCGACGCCCTTACCCCACGTTGCAGCAGCTCGGCCGTCGTCTCGTGGCGGACGTTGAGGGTCACGGGCCCCGCGCCGAAGCCCAGCTCGGTGACGGGCAGGCGGACGAGAAGCGCGAGAAGCGCCTCCGTGGGTGACCAGGCGTTGTCGGCGACATGCGCGAGGGTGCGACGGGCTTGGTCAACGCCGCGCAGGCCCGGGCAGCCGTCGAGAAACTCCGCGATTCTCGCCTTCGTCGTGGCCGGCTCGACGCCAAACGTCACACTGCCCGTTCGCGGCGAGCGCGGGTCGCGCGCGTAGGTGCCGCAGAGCTCGTAGCCTACGAGGGCGTGGACGATGGGGTGCATGACTCCCGCAAGCTCGAGAAACAGCAGCTCGGGGCCAACGGAGACGACCTCCTCCCCCAAGCTGACGTAGGAGCCGGGCGGAATGTCGCCCCCGTGCACGGAGCTCCGGAAGAACGCGGCGCGCGGTCGCAAGCGCGCCTGCGGGACCACGATGTCAAGGGGGCGATCCTGGCTCGGCGGCGCGTCAATCGCGAGCGGGCCCTTCGGTATGATGCCGGCGGTCCAGCGTTTCCGCGGGGTGGGGTCCGGCACGGCAAGGTCGGTTCGGACGCCGGCCAGCCGACCGTTCTCGCTTCGCTCACGCCGCAGTGCCCTCAGCGCGGACATCCGATTGACGGTAAGAAGCACGCCCCCTCCTCCCGACGAGCGGCTGATAGGGAATTAACGCGCACTCGCGCACGGGTTCTTAAATGCCAACAGGGCAAACGTAAGAAGATCCGTGCACGAGTGCGCGTTAATCGAGAAGAACCTGCGGGCCGAGTCCGCTACTCGTCACCCTCGTCGTCGAAGAGGTCCCAGTCACCCTCGGACTTCTCGTGGTTGAAGTAGCGCTTCTTGGTGGTGCGTTCCATGAGCAGAGCGATGACGAGGCAGATCACGATGCCACCGCCGATGAGGCAGATGACGCCCATCTTGTCGTTGAAGAGCCATGTGAAGAAGTCGCCAATCGCCTGCATGCACCCTCCCGGGAACGCGTCGTTTCATCCGCACAAGTATATACTTGGAGGGCCGCGCGCGAGCGTCGGCGAAATGCACGCACCCAAAGCTAGGAGCCAGCATGCTCGACATCAAGTTCGTCCGCGAGAACCCCGACCTTGTGGACAAGGCCTGCGAGTCTCGCCAGAACGCCCGCTGGGACCGCGAGAAGTTCTTCGAGCTTGACGAGGAGCGCCGCTCCGTCATCGCCGAGGTCGAGAAGCTCCAGGCCGAGCGTAACTCCGTATCCAAGCAGATCGGCCAGCTCATGCGCGAGGGCAAGAAGGACGAGGCCGAGGCCGCCAAGGCGCGCGTGGCCGCCAACAAGGACCGCATCGCCAGCTTGGACGACCGCCGCACCGAGGTCGAGGACGCCCTCTTTGACCTGGTGTCCCGCATTCCCAACATCCCGCACGAGAGCGTCCCCTACGGCAAGGACGACTCCGACAACCCCGAGGTGCGCCGCTGGGGCACCCCGCGCGACTTCTCCGCGGACGGCTTTGAGCCCAAGGCGCACTGGGACCTCGGCCCCGCCACGGGCATGATCGACTTTGACCGCGGCGTCAAGATCGCGGGCACGCGCTTCTACGTGCTCGGCGGCATGGGCGCCCGCATGGAGCGCGCCCTTATCAGCTTCATGGTTGACATGCACGTCAAGGCCGGTTTCAAGGAGTGGTGGATGCCCGTCATCACCAACCGCGAGACCCTCTTTGGCACGGGCCAGCTGCCCAAGTTCGAGGACGACCTCTACCACGTCAACCCCGACCTCTACCTCATCCCCACGGCCGAGGTCATGCTCACCAACCTCCATCGCGGCGAGGTCCTCGAGGCCTCCCAGCTGCCGCTGTGGTACACGGCCTTCACGCCGTGCTTCCGCGAGGAGGCGGGATCGGCCGGCCGCGACACGCGCGGCATCATCCGCGTGCACCAGTTCGACAAGGTCGAGATGGTCAAGTTTGCCAAGCCCGAGGACTCGATGAACCAGCTCGAGAGCATGGTCGGCGAGGCCGAGGCGGTGCTCCAGGCGCTTGAGCTGCCCTATCACGTGGTCACGCTCTGCACCGGCGACATCGGCTTCTCCGCGTGCAAGTGCTACGACCTCGAGGTGTGGCTGCCCAGCTACGGCGCCTACAAGGAGATCTCCTCCTGCTCCAACTGCTGGGACTTCCAGGCCCGCCGCGCCAACATCCGCTACAAGGACCCGGCGGAGTTCAAGGGCACGCGCTACGTTCACACCCTTAACGGCTCCGGCCTCGCCGTTGGCCGCACGATGGCCGCCATCATGGAGAACTACCAGAACGCCGACGGCTCCATCACGGTGCCCGAGGCCCTGCGTCCCTACATGGGCGGCGTCGAGGTCATCCGTCCGGAGGCCTAGCGCCTTCTGCCCAGAGTGCTGCGGGGTCGTCCG
This sequence comes from Thermophilibacter sp. ZX-H3, assembly GCF_052599055.1. Taxonomy (NCBI): domain Bacteria; kingdom Bacillati; phylum Actinomycetota; class Coriobacteriia; order Coriobacteriales; family Atopobiaceae; genus Thermophilibacter; species Thermophilibacter sp. ZX-H3. The sequence goes on from NZ_JBQXES010000009.1 coordinate 25,056, forward strand.
TCACGCGCGGGCGACCCCGTTTTTTGCCGCTCCCACCGTTGACGGAAAAAGAACATGTGTTCTAAAAGAACAAATGTTCTGCTATACTGTTGGCGGGGACGAGAGGGAAGGCGGTTGCCATGGAAGAGCGTGAGATTGCCAGATTCGAATGCGCGGGCGACGTGCGGGTGATGCGCGTCGGCGCGGATGGCGAGAAGATCGTGGTGCGCGAGGACCTTTCCGGCCCGTCGGTTCTTCTCGCCTATGGCGAGAAGAACCGGACGCTCAGGGTATCGCTCGCGGCGGAGGACGCTGCACGACTGCTGCGGTTGGGCTTCTGCGGGGGCGTTGACTCGCTGTGGAGCTACCTGTCGGACGAGGCTCATGACATCGTCGACCTGATGGACCTCTGCGACGGGCTGGGCGTTCCGTATGCGTTCTCGTCTGAGGGGCCGGGCGGCGTCCTGCAGTTTAGGCCGGCCCGTCGGTCAGATCAGGGTCCGGGCGCCCCGCCCGCGATCAGACTCGGCTGACGTTGAGCTCAAAGCTGTTGCTCTCCCCGCGGTAGGTGGCCACGGAGTACTCCACGGCCGTTCCGCTGGCGTCACGGGCGACGGTGTGGAAGAGCAGAAGCGGGTCGCCGGCCTCGACGTCGAGGAGCGCGGCGGCCGCGCCGTCGGCCTTGATGACCTCAAGGCGCCTCCGCGCCGTCATCACGGGGTTCCCGCAGGCGTCCATCGCGGCGTAGAGGCTCGACTCGTTGAAGTCGAACGAGTCGAGGCCGGGGTAGAGCGCGCAGGGGATGTAGCTCTCCACAAAGACGTTGGGCAGGTCGTCGGCATAGCGGAGTCGGACGAGCTTGAAGACGTCCTGCCCGCGGGTGAGCTCGAGGCGCTTCTCGACCTCGGCGTTCGCGCGCTCGCGCTTGAACACGAGGACCTTGGTCTTGGGGAGGCGCCCCGCGAGGCGCATGGCGTCCTCGAAGCTCGAGATGCTCATGGTGAAGGACTGGCTCACCTTGGGCTTGGTGACCACGGTGCCACGACGCCTCCTCTTCTCAAGATAGCCGTCGCTGACGAGGATCTGGAGCGCCTGACGGATGGTGGGGCGGCTGACGCCATAGATCTCGGCGAGCTCAAGCTCGGAGGGGATGGTCTGCCCCTCGGGATAGGTGCCGTCCTTGATCTTTGAGAGGAGGTCGTCCTTGATTTGATCGTAGAGGGTCATGGGATCCTGCCGTCGTGTGAGCGCGTTGACGCGTTGATTGTAACGCGCGCGGGACCCGCGCAGAGCGCAGGTCCCGCAGGGGATGGGGCATAAACAATCATTCAAAAGGCGCGGGCCTCTCCTAGAAGACGCCGAGGACGCACAGAACGCTGATGGCAACAGCGAGAATGACGATGACCTTGGTGGGGCTGTACTGCTTCTTGCCGAGCATCCACCAGGTCACGAGGACCGCGATGAGCGGGAGCAGCGCGGGGAAGACGCCGTCGAGGGTGGTCTGGAGCGGCTGCCACTCCTCGCCGAAGGGGATGTTCAGCGTGGTCGTGAGGGCGATGTTGCCCGCGGCAAGCGCGCCGACGACCATGATGCCGAGCACGTTGAAGGCGTCCATGATGCGCCTGGCGCTCTCGCCGACGATGACGTCGATGGCGCCCACGCCCAGCTTGTAGCCCGTGCGGTAGCTGATGAACGAGATGACGGGGCCGATGATGCCGTAGGCGACGATGTAGAAGAGCGGCCCGAGGGGGCTTCCGCCGTTGGCGAGGCTCATGCCAATGGAGAGCAGCGTCGGGACGATGATGCCCTGGATGATGGAGTCGCCGATGCCCGCGAGCGGTCCCATGAGCGTGGCCTTGATGTTGTTGGGCATCTCCTCGGAGACCTCGCCGCCCAGGGCGATGTTCTCCTCGAGGGAGGTCACGATGCCGTTGATGATCTGGCCGGTCTGCGGCTCTGTGTTGAAGAAGACCGAGTGGCGGACGAGGAGGCGACGCTTTGCCTCGGGGTCGTCGGCATAGTACTTGTTGGCGAAGGGGATGTACGACCAGGCGTAGGCGTGGCCCTGGAGCTTCTCGTAGCTCATGGAGGCGAGGTGGGTGAACGCCCAGCGCAGCCAGATCGTGTTGAGCTCCTTGTTGGTCAGACGCGGCTTTCCGTTGGCGCCGACGCCCTGCTGGGTCATATCGGTGGTTTCAGTGGCCATGGGAGTGCTCCTTTCCGGTGCTTAGAACAGGTCGTCGTCCTCGTAGACTGCGTGCGCGTCGGCCTCCGCCACGGCCTCTGCCGCCGGCTCGGCGGCGGACTTGCCGCTGGAGAGGAACACGAGGTAAGCGACAAGCGCGGCGATGAAGACGATCGCGACCATCGAGAGGCCGGCGAAGGACAGGAGGACGAAGCCGGCGAGGAAGAAGATGAGCTGCATCTTGTCCTTGATGACGATGTTCATGAGCATGCCGATTCCGAGGGCGGGCAGGACGCCGCCGAGGACGGAGATGATGTGCGTGACGATCTCGGGAACGCTGTTGAGCAGCGCGTCGACGACGCCCTGGCCGAAGAAGACGATCAGGAAGACGGGGACCGCGCGGATGAAGAAGGTGCAGATCTGCGGGTAGACGATGTGCCAGAGGGTGATGCCGCGGTCGTCGTTGTTCTCCGCGGCGCGCGAGGCCCCGTTGTTGAAGAACGAGTAGAGCGCCATGCGCGTGTTGTAGAAAATCAGGCCGAGGGTCTGGCCGATGAGCACGGAGAGCGTCACCGCGATTGCGGGGTCCTTGGTCGTGGCCATGGCAAGGCCGATGCCGCCGTACGAGGCGTAGGTGATCTCGGAGTTGGTGGCGCCACCGGTCGAGAGGTTGGCGATAAAGACGGCCTGGACGGCAACGCCGCACAGGACGCCCTGGGTGACGTCGCCAAACACGAGGCCGCAGAGCAGGCCGGCCACGAGCGGACGGCCCATCACGTAATAGCCCCAGCTCATGCCAAAGAGGCAGCAGCTCTCGATGGCGCCGAGGTAGCAGAACACGCCACACATGAGCGCGGGGAACAGCAGCGCGAGGTTCATGTCTTTCTCCCTTTCTCGTTAGGGGTCGCTACATTGCCTGGTACTTTGCCTTGAGCTCGGGCCAGGTGCGGATGGAGTCGTCGGGGAGCAGCTGGAACTGGATGTCCACGCCGGCCGCGGCGAGCTCGTCGAGGGCCACGACGTCCTCGTCGTTGAGCATCACGGTGTTGCCCATGTTCTTGGTGCCCTCGCGCGTGGCGTTGAGGTTGCCCACGTTGAGGGCCCCGCCGTAGTTGCCGCCGAGCTTGGTGAGGTCGGCGAAGTTCCTGATGGAGTCAGAGATGACGAAGAACTTCTTCGGGGAGGCGCTTGCCTTGGCGAGGGCCTCGGGACCCTGGGCGAGGGTGTAGATGCCCAGCTTGAGCTTGCCGGCGGCGGCCTTGAGGACCTTGCAGCGCAGCTGGTCGGCAGCGACCTTGTCGCTGATCACGAGGATGGCGTCGGCGGGCTTGACGGCGACCCACCTCGTGGTCGTCTGCCCATGGATGACGCGATCGTCAACGCGTGCGAGCACAATGGCCATGTTCTTCTCCTTTCCTGAGCGCCCGGGGTGCGGGCGCCTTGCCTACGTCGCTAGAAGAGGTCGTCCTCGTCGTTCTCGGGCCCGTCGTCGGGGAGCTCGGCGGCGATCACGCCGCCCCGCCCCGCCTCGACGGCCACGCCGAGCACCTCATCGAGGTCGTCCGAGTCCGCGGCGGCGATTCCCACCTCGATGAGCATGGGGAAGTTTGCCCCCGCGACCACGCGAAGCTCCTCAGGATGCTGGAGGAAGAGGGCATACGCCTCGTTGTACGGCGTTCCACCAATAAGGTCAGACATAATAAGCGTCTTTCCTTGGGCGAGCGATGCGTCGACGGCGGCGACGAGGCGCTTGCGAAAGTCGTCGATGCCGTGCTTGTCAAGCCCGACGGCGACGACCGGGGCGGGCTCAGCCACCATCATGTGCAGGGCGTCCACGAGTCCCTCGCAGAGTTTCCCGTGGGAAGCCACTACAATGTTCATATGCGCTCCTTTCGATCGCGTTGGTTGTAGTGAATCATATAAGTCAGACAAAAAATGTCCATATTGCGAGAATTGCGGTCCCATGAACGGTAGTAAAACTGACATAAACGGTACAAATAGAATATGACAGTCTGATAAGTCATCTATATGTTAGTATCAGCGCAAGGTCGGATCGAACGAAAGGACTGCCATGAAGCGCTACACGATTGATGATCTTGCCCGCCTCGTCGACCACACCAACCTGCACGCGGACGCCACGCGCGCGGACATGGAAAAGCTCTGCGAGGAGGCCAAGCGCTATCACTTCAAGATGGTCGCGGTGAACTCCGTCCAGTCCAAGCTCTGCTCCGAGCTGCTCGCCGGCACCGACATCCACACCGGCGCCGCCATCGGCTTCCCCCTTGGGCAGACCACCATCGCCGTCAAGGTGTTCGAGACCAGAGACGCCCTCGCCAACGGCGCGAACGAGATCGACTACGTGGTCAACCTCACCGAGGTCAAGGCCGGGAACTGGGACTACATCGAGGACGAGATGGCCCAGATCGTGGCCATCTGCCGCGAGGCGGACGTCCCCTCCAAGGTCATCTTCGAGAACTGCCTGCTCACCCAGGACGAGAAGCTCAAGCTCTGCGAGATCGCGAGCAAGGTGCTCCCGACCTTCGTCAAGACCTCCACGGGCTTCTCGACCGGCGGTGCCACCGTCGAGGACGTCAGGCTCATGCGCGAGCACACGGACGAGCGCGTGAAGGTCAAGGCCGCGGGCGGCATTCGCACGGCGGACGACTTCCTCGCCATGGTCAGCGCCGGTGCGGAGCGCATCGGCTGCAGCGCCGGCATCCCCATCATCGAGGAGCTCAAGGCACGCCTCGAGGCCACGGGCGCCGACGCCTTCGAGCTCTAGGGGGCTGTGATGGGCCCGCTGCTGCTCAGGCCAAACTACATCTCCCCGGTGTGGTCGGGGCCGCGCGTCAACGAGGCGCGCGGCATTGCGGGGGAGACCCTCTACGGGGAGTCGTTCGACGTCTCCGTGCACGAGGGCCTCGTCAACACGGTCGAGGGCGGGCCCTTTGACGGCAAGCCGCTCGACGAGCTCGTCCGCACGCATCGCGCGGAGATCATGGGCGACCTCGCGGATGACGGCATCGTGCAGATCATCGTGATGGATGCGGGGGAGAACCTCTCCGTTCAGGTGCATCCGGACGAGGCCTATGCCCAGGCGCACGAGGGCGACCACGAGAAGACCGAGTCCTGGTACATCCTCGCGGCGGACCCCGGCGCCTTCATCTACTGCGGCACGACGACCGATGACGTGGAGGCCCTGCGCGCCTCTGCGGCGGATGACACGCTTGGCGAGAAGTACGGCCGCAAGGTGCCCGTGTCCGAGGGAGACTTCGTTCTCATTCCGGCGGGGACGCTCCACGCCATGGGAAAGGGCGTCTTCGCGCTCGAGGTGGGAAGCCTCGGCTTCAAGACCTACCGCATCTGCGACTGGGGCCGGGGACGCGAGCTTCACGTGCGCCAGGCCTTTGACGTGCTGAGGACCGACTCGCTTCCCACGCCCAACCATCTGGGCCCGTTTGACCCTCAGGCGTCCGCGGGCGTGCGCCGCGGGGTGACGCATCGGCTCTTCGCCTCTGACGTGATCGACGTGCGCGGAACGTGGGAGCAGGCGATGGATGGCCGCTACGAGATGCTTTCCTGCGTTGCGGGCTCCGCGCGCGTGCGCGCTGCGGGGGGCGTCTGCGAGCTGCCGTTCACACGCTCGCTCCTCATGCCCGCAAGCGCCGGCTCCTATACGATTGAGGGGACGTGCCGGGTCCTGCGGAGCTATGCGGCCCGACCCGGCGAGGTGCTGTGACGGGGATGCTGACAAACGACCCGGTCACCATTGTCAGGAAGGAAGGGGCATGAAGCGGATTCTCATCACGGGCGCGCGCGGGTACCTTGCGAGCCTCGCGCGCCTCTACAACGCCGGGAGCTACGAGTTCTCCTGCATCTCCCACACCGACGTCGACTTTCACGATCCCGTCGGCGTGGAGGAGTTCTTCCGCGCGGCGGACTTCGACGTGTGCCTGCACATGGCCGCGGACGCGACGACGGCCCACTGCGAGCAGGACCCCGATGGCACGCATCGCGTGAACACCGAGTCAGCGATCGCCATTGCGCGCGCGTGCGCCGAGCGTGGCCGGCGCGTGGTCTTCATCTCCACCGAGCAGTGCTTCAACGCCTCGCCCGGGCCGGCGCCCTTCTCGGAGGATGACGAGCAGGTCTCGACGACGCGCTACGGCCAGCAGAAGATGGAGGCCGACGCCTGGATTCGCGAGAACGTGGACGACTATCTCATCCTGCGATTCTCGTGGATGTTTGGTCTGGCCATGCCTGGCGTGCGCCCCTCGCCCAACATCCTCGCCAACGTGATGCGCGTCCTGCGCTCCGGGGAGCCCGCGGCCTTCCGCGTGCACGAGCGTCGGAACATGACCTACGCGCAGCGCTTTGCGGGGCAGCTGCCGCAGATCCTCGAGCTTCCGAGCGGGGCGTATCACTTCGCCAGCCAGAACGGGCGCACCACGTACGAGACCGCCCGCCTCGTGGCCGAGCGCCTCGGCTGCCCCGCGGGCGAGGTCGACCGTCTCATCCTGCCCGACGAGACCACGTACGCGGACCGGCCGCGCGACTTCCGTCTGGCGTCGGACAAGATTCAGGCGGCAGGCATTGAGCTCGGGACCTTCGAGGAGGACCTTGACCTCTGCCTCGGGGACTTTGGGCTTAGGTAGGCAGCACACGCTCCTCGTACGCACCCCGGCCACGGGTCCTTCTCGCCATCAGCGATGACGCGAGAGGGGTTGGCTGGGGTGCGTACTTTATGTAGCGTGGAGGCATGCAAAAAGGGGCTCCCGAAGGAGCCCCTTACTTTGCGTGGTGCGGCGTATAGGATTCGAACCTATGACGCCCTGATTCGTAGTCAGGTCCTCTATCCAGCTGAGGTAACGCCGCGTGCAGTTGGATATATTGCCACGCCTCCCCCGGCGCGTCAAGCGGGATTTCAAAAAATGTTGGAGATGTGAGGGCGAGGAGGGGTGCGTTCACGAGAAAGGCCCGCCCCGCAGCGCGGAACGGGCCCGAACAATCTGGCGGAGAGCTGGGGATTCGAACCCCAGATAGGATTTGCATCCTATACTCGCTTAGCAGGCGAGCACCTTCGGCCTCTCGGTCAGCTCTCCAAACTGGTGCCTGAGCATCATACCGCACAACCGGTGAACTCACAACTATCGCGCAAGCGGGCGGGCGAGAAACGCAAAGAATGTCAGACGAGTCGATACCTGCGTCTTTTGCTTCCGGCCGGGTCGGTGGGTTCGACAGCTCCGTTATTAATGAGGCGCTTTAGGTGGCTGAGGACCGTCGAGCGCGCGAGTCCGGAGGCGTCCTGGATTTCACGGGTGCTCACCGTTCCACGATCCATGATCATTTGGATAATCGCCTCGTCGAGCTCGGCAGCCGAGAAACCCTGGCGCTCGGCGGTCGCCAGCCTTCTTCGCTCAAACACGATGGTGAATCGCCCTGGGCTGTCGTAAACGAGCGGGTCACGCATGAGCGCATCGGCGAGTGTCCGCTTTATCTCAACGTATCCCGTCCCCTTGTTCTCAACGACATAGCGCGCCCCGTGAAGATCGGATGGGTAGGGAGTGCTTGACAGGAGCTTGGACAGGAACTGATTTCTTGTCGAGGAAACTCCCGGCATCCCGAGCGTGTCGACTGTCACGCCGCCGAACAGCCCGCCGGGGTTGGTGATCTCTAGGCAGTCGGCGTACAGGTTAATCTGCACCTGACCCCCACGCGCCTCGGGAGAGTAGTCCCGGTGCATGAGCGCGTTGGCAATTGCCTCCCTAAGCGCCGCGGGGGGATAGTCGGGCAGGTCTTGGCGAAACGCCCCGCTCACGAGCGCTCCCGTGCGGGTGTTCCTTTCGATGACGGAAAGGGCTTGCGCCACCATGGTTGGTATAGATCCGCCGATCTCCTGCGAATCTACGTAGCGCCTGCCCGAGGAGAACGGGCTGTGACGCGTTCCGGGAAATTCCACGAACGTTATTCCAAGTCGCGGAAAGAATGTCTGTGGAAACACGCCTAAGGCGAGTAGGCCGGCGAGCGTCGGGCGATCCTCTCCATTGGAGTCGGTCCTGATTACCCGGAGGGCCCTGAGAGCGGCAGAGTCATCAAGTGAGCCGAACACTAGGGGGTTGAGTGAGCGCTCGCGGGCAAGCAGCTTGCCAATAAGGACGGAATCGAGGTCGCCTAAGGTTGCCTCGTCTACGACGTCCAGGTCATGCTTTGGCTGGGTGCGCTCCTCGCGAAGTCGGTCTATTTCGTATGGCGTGAGGTGACGGTCGCCGTCTCCAACACGTACGTAGGAGCCTTCGTATATATGGCTTGCGGTGATATAGCAGGGTTTTTCTGTGGGACGCATCTCTGGTATGTCGGCAACGACGACGGGCGTGCCCTGATAGGGGACAACTTCGATTCGAGGTGTTACGGGCGGGGTGAGCTGCTGGCGACACGCATTGCCCAGGGCGTCACGCATTGCGGGGGCATCGAAGTTCTCGACTGGCAAAAAGCCGTCCTGTTCGGAGATGCCCAGAATGAGCACTCCCCCTGATGTGTTGGCAAAGGCGGATATCGTTCTAAGGACATCTTTTGGGAAGCCGCCCTTCGCGCTCTTGACCTCGACGTTCGTAAGATCGCTCTCGATTGTGCGCATGAGGCCGAGGAGTTGCTCGGGGAGCCTGCTCGTCTCGAGGTCCATGAATCCTCCCAATAAGATGGATGGATAGACAGTGCAATGAACTGATATTAGCAAATTATAGACTGATAGACAGAAAGGATGGACTCATGGAGGGATAATATGGACTGAAGAGAGGCTGTTATGGAGCGTGAACCGGACGCAGCTCTATGACAGCCTGGCGAGAAACGCATCGTCCACGACGATGTCCTCCCGGTGGGCGGTGACCTTGTCCCACGAGAAAAGCGGCACGAGCTCGGGGGCGCTGCCCTCCCAGCCGGGCTCGGCAAGCCCCGCCGCGCAGGCGAGCGCGCTCACCACGCGCTCGGGCCGCACGCCGCGCTCCCGCAGGGCGCCGAGGTCGAGGTCCTTCTCGCGCTTTGCGAGGCGCCGCCCGTCGGGGGCAACGAGCAGCGGCACGTGGCCGTATTCGGGCGCCGCATACCCAAGGAGCCCGCCCAGATAGACCTGGCGCGCGCAGGAGCCCAGGAGGTCTCGTCCCCGCACCACCTGCGTCACGCCCATGAGTGCGTCGTCTACCACCACGGCGAGCTGATAGGCCACCACGCCGTCGCTGCGCCGCACGAGGAAGTCGCCGCACTCGCGCGCGAGGATCTCACGCTGCGGCCCATAGGCAAGGTCACAGAACTCGATGGTACCCGTCGGGTCATCCGCCGCTGGGACGCGCAGGCGTGTGGCGGGCGGGCGCACGGCAGACCGGCGCGCTGCCTCCTCTGCGGAGAGACCTCGGCACGTCCCCGCATAGACCGGCGTGCCGTCGGAGGCGTGCGGGGCGCGCGCGGCATGCAGCTCCGCGCGAGAGCAGAAGCAGGGATACGTCAGTCCGGCGTCAGCCAGTCGCGAGAGCGCGTCCGCGTAGACCGCCGCGCGCTCGCTCTGCCAGTAGGGGCCCTCGTCCCAGTCCAGCCCCAGCCAGCGGAGGTCATCCATCAGGAGCTCCGCGCGCTCGCGGTTGGCCGCGCGCGGGTCAAGGTCCTCGATCCTGAGCACCATCTCTCCGCCCGCGGCACGCACGGAGAGCCACGCCACGAGCGCGGCAAATGCGTTGCCCAGATGCATCCGTCCCGAGGGCGTCGGGGCAAAGCGCCCGCGCACTTGCCTAAAAGGGGCCTGTCCCCCTTTAGGCGAGTTAGAGGAGCTGGTCGTAGACGTAGACATAGAACTCGTCCCTCTCGGGGTCAACGCCGGGCCAGTAGGCGCCGGAGCGGCGGCGCATGGCCTGCGTGAGGCCCTTGTGCTCGTAGAACCCAACGTCGCAGCTGTCGTCGGTGAGCAGGTGGTAGCCCGCGGCCCCGGACTCGCGCAGGTGGTCGAGGGCTGCCGAGAAGAGCCTCCCGCCGATGCCGAGCCCCTTGGCGTCAGGGGAGACGATGAGCAGCTTCACCGCCGCATCGACGCCCGCGGGGTCTCCTGCGGCGTACTCGCGCTCGAGCTCCGCCTCCTCGCGCACGCCGTCCATCTCCGTGCGCACGGCCTCCGCGAGCTGCGGGTCCTTCTCGGCGGCTCGCGTGAGGCGCGCCTCGAGCTCGGCCCAGCCGGCGCCCTCGGGAGCCTCCTGGCCGCGCTCGGCGAGAAGGACCACGCCCAGGATCTCACCCGCGCGCTCGGCCACGAGCGACCACGTCGCCTGCGAGAGGTAGTGGGCGAGCTCGATCTGGCTCGCCACGCGCTGGGCGACCCCGTCGAACTCGGGGAGCCACGTGCGGCCGAGAAGCACCGCCGCGCGCTCGAAGTCCTCCGGCGCAAAGGCGCGCCACGTCAACTTTTCCGTCTGCGTCATGTTGTCCTCCAGCTGCGGTATCGTAGAAGAGACGGTACAACATGTCGTCGTCAAACCCAAGGAGGGGCCATGGCAGACACTCCCATCAAGCGAGCGCTCGTCTCCGTCACGGACAAGACGGGCGTGGTCGACTTCGTCAAGGCGCTCGAGGACGAGTTCGGCGTCGAGGTCATCTCTACCGGAGGCACCGCGCGCGTGCTTGAGGAGGCGGGCGTGCACGTGGTGCCCATCGAGCAGTACACGGGCTTCCCCGAGATGATGGACGGCCGCGTCAAGACGCTGCACCCCAAGGTCCACGGCGGCCTGCTCGCGCGCCGCGACAACCCGGAGCACATGGCCGAGGCCGAGGCGCACGGGATTGGCATGATCGACCTCGTGTGCGTGAACCTCTATGAGTTCGAGAAGACCGTGGCCAAGCCGGACGTCACCTTCGACGACGCCATCGAGCACATTGACATCGGCGGCCCCTCCATGCTGCGCTCCGCGGCCAAGAACGCCGCCTCCGTGACCGTGGTCTCCGACCCGGCTGACTATGACGAGGTCCTCGCCGAGATGCGCGCCAACGATGGCTGCACCTCGCTCGAGCTGCGCCGCTACCTGCAGCTTAAGGTCTACGAGACCACGGCAAACTATGACGCCGCCATCGCCATGTGGCTCGCCGACCGCTATGACGAGGACTTTGCCGATGACGAGGCCGAGGAAGAGCCCGCAATGCCCGAGGAGCTTGGGTTCTACCTCGAGAAGGTCGATGACCTGCGCTACGGCGAGAACCCCCAGCAGACCGCCGCAGTCTATCGCTTTGCCGACGATATGGCCGACGCGCTCTCCTCGGCCAACCCCCTCGTCGGAGCCGAGCAGGTACAGGGCAAGCCGCTCTCCTACAACAACTACCTCGACGCCGACGCCGCCTGGAACCTCGTGCGCGAGTTCGACGGCCCGGCCTGCGTGATCCTCAAGCACCAGAACCCCTGCGGCTCCGCCGTCGCCGACGACGTCACGTGCGCCTACGACCGCGCCTTCGCGTGCGACCCCAAGAGCGCCTTCGGCGGCATCATCGCCTGCAACCGCGAGGTTCCCTACGAGCTGGTGGAGCACTTCGCCGACGAGAACAAGCAGTTCGTCGAGGTCATCATCGCCCCGAGCTACACGCCCGAGGCGCTCGAGCGCATGGCCAAGCGCCCCAACCTCCGCGTGCTCGCCACGGGCGGTGCCGAGGGCCACGCCGAGTTCGAGCTGCGCTCCATCGACGGCGGCGTTCTCGTCCAGAACGTCGACACTGTGAGCGAGGACCCCGAGACCTTCACCTGCCCGACGGAGCGCAAGCCCACGCCGGAGGAGATGGACGAGCTCATGTTTGCCTGGCGCGTCTGCAAGGGCGTGAAGTCCAACGCGATTCTCGTCTCCAAGGGCAAGGCCGGCATCGGCATGGGGCCGGGTCAGCCCAACCGCGTTGACTCCGCGCTGCTCGCCTGCGAGCGCGCCGACGAAGCCTGCGAGCGCATGGGCGTGGAGAAGGGCGGCTACGCCTGCGCGTCCGACGCCTTCTTCCCGTTCCGCGACAACGTGGACGTGCTCGCCGAGCACGGCGTGACCTGCATCATCCAGCCCGGCGGGTCCAAGCGCGACGACGAGTCCATCGAGGCGTGCAACGAGCACGGCATCGCGATGGTCTTCACCGGCAACCGCCACTTCCGCCACTAGACTTGCCTAAAAGGGGACAGGCCCCTTTTAGGCAAAGCGCCCCGGACGGCCGAGATGCCGCCCGGGGCGCTTCGTCAGATGGCGGCGTGCAAAAGTGCCTGTCCCCTTTGCACGGTCGCGACGGGCGCGTTGGGGTACCCTACGGGAACGTGACGCAGACGTAGGGGGAGGACGCATGCAGCTGGAAGACACGACGCAGATGGACGGATTCAAGCTGGGGAGCCCTGCGCTCGTCTGCCGCTGGCGGCTCGCGAGCCGCGCGCTGCCGCTGGAGAACCGCCACCTTCGCGCGCTCGGGCAGCGGGTCGTGAACGGCGAGCTCGTGCCGACCGAGCTTGTCGCTTGGGCGAAGCAGCACATTGAGTGGACGCTCGCCGAGGGCGCCGCGGAACACCCCGATGGCGTGCTCATGCTCATCATCGACGGCGAGGGGAGGGCGGCCATGACCGTGGGGCCCTACGAGCCGCTGGCGCTGCGCTCCCCGTCGGCGCTCGCCGACCGCGCCCGAGCGGCGGGCGTTGAGGCGAGGAGCACGGGGGTTGCCCCGGAGTCGCTCTGGCTCGTCCGCGAGGAGGGGCTCATTTGGGGCATCGATGCCGACGAGCGTCCCTCCGGGGCGGCGACGCTCATGGCCGACCTCGCCAAGACCGTGGGCTTTGCGGTCGAGCGCAGGGCCGGGCTCGCGGAGGCCCTGCTGGCAGGAGAGGTCTCCTACGACGAGGCCCTTCTCGTCTCCGACGAGCACGGGATCGTGCCGGCGTCGGGCAAGGCGCAGCCACGCGCGGAGCGATTTGCCGAGGGGTATGCCAAGCTGCTCGCGTCGTCCGGAAGGCGCAGGTAGGGTGCCCTACGCCGCCGAGAAGCTCCAGATGTTCTGGGCCTCGGCGCAGATGGTCTCGAGGTCCCAGACGCGCATGCTGCGGCCCACGCTGTTGGAGTCGTGCACGAGGACGTGGGTCCCGTCCGAGGCCATGCCCTCCACCACGATGTAGTGGCCGACGCGCGTGAACGTGCCGGGCTCCATGGCGCAGATGAGCGGGTGCCCCGCCTCAAGCGCCGCCTTGAGCTGGCTCTCGACGGCGGGAAGGGTCTGGCTGTAGAGGCCGAGCGTCGCGGCGCCCTCGCTCATGAGCGTCCAGGCGCTGCCGTTGCCGTCGGTGGCGTAGCCGTTCTCGGTGCTGAAGGCGGCCATCTGAACGGGGTCGTAGTCGGTGCTGCCCGTCAGGTACACGTAGACCATCGTGAGCGCGGTGGGCCCGCAGCCCTGCTCGGCGAAGCTCCCTCCGCAGTACTCCGCGTCGGCCCACTGCGGGTCGATCTGGTAGAGGTAGGGCATCTCGCCCTTGCGCCACTCCTCACGCGGCGTGCTCGTGATCGCGGGCTCGTCTGCCGTGGCGGGGATGCTCGTGTCAACGGGTCCTGAGGCCTCCGCCTTGCTGGGGCCCGATCCCAGCGAGCATGCTGCAACCAGTGCCAGCGCGATGACGAGAAGAACCCCGGCGCAGACGGCCGCCACGAGCGCGCGCCCCGTGCCGCCTTTCTTGCGCCCCCGCGGGCTTCCGCCGCGGGCAAGCGTCATGTTGCCGATGTCGTTCACGCCCGCCCTCCCGTCTTACGTACTGATGGATTCTATCATGCGACTTCTACCTGCCGTCGCGGGCCCATCCGCGCTCGTGGGGGAGGAGTCAGCTGAGCGTCACAATTTCACCACGAGGCGACCGGGGCGCGCCCCCGTCCTTCTCGCCTTGCGGAAGCGGGGCCCGGTCCTGCGTCGCCGTAGGGTAATCCCCCTCATTCCGGGGTATTTTACCTGCGATTTGTTATGCGGGACGTTTTACGGCAAAAACCGCGCGCTCGACCGATTTGCCGCCGAAGTCGTGAATAAAAACGCGCGCGCGGAGTACACTGTCACCATGCATGGGCCATTGGCCCGACTCAGTCATGTGTCTTGTGAGTGAGAGCTGCCTGAGGCCATGGGGGTCCTCAGGGGACCGGTTCGAAGGAGAGGATATGGCGCGTAAGTTTAAGTCCATGGACGGCAACGAGGCGGCGGCGTACGTCTCGTATGCGTTCACCGAGGTGGCGGGCATCTACCCGATCACCCCGTCGAGCCCCATGGCCGACCACGTTGACCAGTGGGCCGCTCAGGGCATGAAGAACGTCTTTGGCACGCCGGTCAAGGTCGTTGAGATGGAGTCCGAGGCGGGCGCCGCGGGCACCGTTCACGGCTCGCTCGGCGCCGGTGCCCTCACGACCACCTACACGGCGTCGCAGGGCCTGCTCCTCATGATCCCGAACATGTACAAGATCGCCGGCGAGGGCCTTCCGGGCGTCTTCCACGTGTCCGCCCGTACCGTGGCCACCCACGCCCTCAACATCTTCGGCGACCACTCCGACGTCATGGCCTGCCGTCAGACCGGCTTTGCCATGCTCGCCGAGGGCAACGTCCAGGAGGTCATGGACCTCGCGCCGGTGGCCCACCTCGCGGCCATCGAGGGCAAGGTGCCGTTCCTGAACTTCTTCGACGGCTTCCGCACCTCGCACGAGATCCAGAAGGTCGCGGTCTGGGACTTCGACGACCTCAAGGAGATGCTGGACATGGACGCCGTCCAGGCGTTCCGCGACCACGCCCTCAACCCGGAGCACCCGCACGCCCGCGGCTCCCACGAGAACGGCGACATCTTCTTCCAGCACCGCGAGGCCTGCAACAAGGCCTACGACGCGCTGCCCGCCGTGGTCCAGTCCTACATGGACAAGATCAACGAGAAGCTCGGCACCAGCTACCACCTGTTCGACTACTACGGCGCCGATGACGCCGACCGCGTCGTGGTCTGCATGGGCTCCTTCTGCGACACGCTCGAGGAGGTCATCGACTACCTGAACGCCCACGGCGAGAAGGTCGGCCTCGTGAAGGTCCGCCTGTACCGCCCGTGGTCCGTCGAGGACTTCGTGGCCGCGCTGCCCGCAACCGTCAAGAAGATCGCCGTCCTCGACCGCACCAAGGAGCCCGGCTCCATCGGCGAGCCCCTCTACGAGGACGTCATCTCCGCGCTCTACGAGGCCGGCAAGACCGAGATCACCGTCGTCGGCGGCCGCTATGGCCTCGGCTCCAAGGACGAGCCGCCCGCGGCAGCGTTTGCCGTCTACAAGGAGCTCGAGAAGGACGCCCCCGCCCGCGAGTTCACCATCGGCATCGTGGACGACGTCACCAACCTGTCGCTCCCCATGGACCCGGACGCCCCCAACACGGCGGACCTGTCCACGATCGAGTGCAAGTTCTGGGGCCTCGGCGGCGACGGCACCGTCGGCGCCAACAAGAACTCCATCAAGATCATTGGCGACCACACCGACAAGTACGTCCAGGCCTACTTCCAGTACGACTCCAAGAAGACCGGCGGCGTCACCATCTCGCACCTGCGCTTCGGTGACTCCCCGATCCGCTCGCCGTACTACATCAACAAGGCCAACTTCGTCGCCTGCCACAACCCGTCCTACATCATCAAGGGCTTCCCGATGGTCCGCGACGTCAAGCCGGGCGGCACGTTCCTCGTGAACTGCCAGTGGTCCGACGAGGAGTTCGCCTCCCACCTGCCGGCCGTGGCCAAGCGCTACATCGCCAAGAACAACATCAACGTCTACCTGATCGACGCCATCGACCTCGCCGAGAAGGTCGGCATGGGCAAGCGCACCAACACGGTGCTGCAGTCCGCGTTCTTCTCGCTCGCGCAGGTTCTTCCCGCCGAGGACGCCATTCAGTACATGAAGGACGCCGCGGAGAAGTCCTACGCCAAGAAGGGCCAGAACATCGTCGAGGCCAACTGGAAGGCCATCGACGCCGGTGCCACCGCGTACCGCAAGTTCGAGGTTCCCGCCGACTGGGCGAACGCCGAGGACGAGAAGGTCGAGCTCACGCTCGAGGGCCGCGAGGCCATCGTCAAGCAGGTCCGCGAGCTCATGGAGCCCATCAACCGCATGGACGGCGACTCGCTGCCCGTCTCCAAGTTCGTCGACGTTGCCGACGGCCAGTGGGAGCTCGGCGCCTCTCAGTACGAGAAGCGCGGCGTCGCCGTCATGGTTCCGCACTGGGATGAGACCAAGTGCATCCAGTGCAACCAGTGCTCCTTCGTCTGCCCGCACGCCACGATCCGCCCGATCGTGATGAACGCCGAGGAGCAGGCTGCCGCCCCCGAGAACATGCGTCGTCTCGACCTCACCATCCCCAAGGGCACCGGCTACACCTTCACCATGGCCATCAGCCCGCTCGACTGCATGGGCTGCACCAACTGCGCGAAGGTCTGCCCGAAGGGCGCCCTCACGATGGTCCCGCAGGAGTCCGAGCTCGATCAGGCTCCGGTGTGGGACTACGCGGTGAACAAGGTCTCCGAGAAGAAGGAGCTCGTGGCCGCCAACGTCAAGGGCAGCCAGTACGCCAAGCCGTACCTCGAGTTCTCCGGCTCCTGCGCCGGCTGCGCCGAGACCGCGTACGCGCGCCTCGTCACGCAGGTCTGCGGTGACCGCATGTTCATCTCCAACGCCACCGGCTGCTCCTCGATCTGGGGCAACCCGGCCGCCACGTCGCCGTTCAACGTCAACGCCTGCGGCCACGGCCCGGCGTGGAACAACTCCCTGTTCGAGGACAACGCCGAGCACGGCCTGGGTCTCGCCCTTGGCTATGACGCCGTCCAGGAGAAGGTCGTCGCCGAGACCGAGAAGCTCCTCCAGTCCGACTGCGCGTCCGACGCCCTGAAGGAGGCTGCGACCGCCTGGCTCGAGGCCCGCAACGACACCGAGGCCAGCAAGACCACCGCTGCCGCCTACGTCGCCGAGCTCGAGAAGGCCGACTGCGACACCGCCAAGGCCATCCTCGCCGACAAGGCCTACCTCACCAAGAAGGCCTTCTGGATCTTCGGCGGCGACGGTTGGGCGTATGACATCGGCTTCGGCGGCCTCGATCACGTGCTTGCCTCCGGCAACAACGTGAACGTCTTCGTCTTTGACACCGAGGTCTACTCCAACACCGGCGGCCAGGCCTCCAAGGCCTCCAACATCGGCCAGGTGGCCCAGTTCGCCGCGGCCGGCAAGGTGACCAAGAAGAAGAGCCTCGCCGAGATCGCCATGTCCTACGGCTACGTCTACGTGGCCCAGGTCGCCATGGGCGCCAACATGAACCAGACGCTCAAGGCCATCCACGAGGCCGTGTCCTACGACGGTCCGTCGCTCATCATCGGCTACAGCCCGTGCGAGATGCACTCCATCAAGGGCGGTGGCATGCAGAACTGCCAGATGGAGATGAAGAAGGCCGTGGAGTGCGGCTACTGGAACCTCTTCCGCTACAACCCGGCCGCGCCTGCGGGCAAGAAGTTCACGCTCGACTCCAAGGAGCCGGCTGGCGGGTACCAGGACTTCCTCATGAACGAGGCTCGCTACACCTCGCTCACCCGCTCCTTCCCCGAGCGCGCCAAGGAGCTCTTCGCCGAGAACGAGGAGGCCGCCATGGCTCGCTACGCGCACCTGCTCAAGCTCAAGGACCTCTACGCTGAGGCGTAAGCTCCTCTCGCTGAGCTGATTGCGCAAGCTGCGGCCCCCGGCATCGAGCCGGGGGCCGTTTTTTGTGGGCCCTCGGCGTCTGGCCGCGCCGCTGCGCCACTGGCGTCAGGCTTATTTGGCACGCGATCCACGCGTGCCAAATAAGCCTGACGCCAGTGGCGCAGCGGCGCGGCCAGACGCCGAGGGCGCCGATGATATAGTTCGATGGGGGGCTAGCGTCCCGTTGCGATCCTCGTGGCGACGTCGTGCGCCAGGTGCTCGAGCGAGTCGTCCAGCGGCGAGAGCTCGATCTTCTCGCCACGTCGACACAGGGCGCGCTCGATCAGCCAGTCCGTAACGCCGGGGTTCTTGGGCAGGATCGGACCGTGCAGATAGGTGCCCACAACGCCGTCGTGGAGCACGCCCTCGCCGCCGTCCTCGCCGTTGTTGCCGGTCCCGTGGACCATCGCGCGCCCCAGGGGCTTCTCGCCTGCGCCCAGCACCGTGCGGCCCGCGTGGTTCTCAAAGCCCACGATCGGGGCGTCGCATACGGGCGACTCAATCGCCACGTTGCCGATGAGGCGCGTGCTCCCGGCGGTCGTCTCGATGTCCAGTACGTGCAGGCCCTCCACGCGCTCCTCGCCCATCATGTAGTAGTGGCCGAGCAGCTGGTAGCCGCCGCAGATGGCAAGAAGAACGCCCCCCTCGTCGACGTAGGCCTCCACCTTCTCGCGCTGTGCCTGCAGCTCGCGGCAGACGGCAAGCTGGTCGCGGTCTGCGCCGCCGCCCAGAAGCACGATGTCGGCGTCGGTGAGGTCGAGCTCCTGGCCCATGAGGACCTGGTCAACCCGGCAGGGAATGCCGCGCCACGCGCAGCGCTTGGAGAGCGAGGCGATGTTTCCGCCGTCGCCGTAGAGGTTGAGGGCGTCAGGGTAGAGGTGCACGATGCGCAGCGGGCGGTCAAGGGCAGGGGTTGCCGGCTCCTCATGCGCTATCCACGAGACGCCGACGGACGTTGCGCTCACGGTGTCGACAGCAGACCTGTCCCCTTTTTTCTGCGAGGAAAAACCCGTCCCTAATTTACAGAGGTGGTCGAGGTCGGCGACGACGGGCGGGAAGGCGGTGTAGTTGGCGATCACGTGGAGCTTCTCGCCCGCGTCAACAAAGCGCAGGGCGTCCTCGACGCCATCGATGAGCTCGATGGGGCAGCCGAGCTCGGCGTACTTCACGCGCACCGCCATGTCCTCGCGGCGGGTGCCCCCCACGCAGACGCACCGCAGGTCGGTGAGGTCACGCAGGCGCTCGAGGTCGATGTCCCAGATCCAGGAGACGTCGTGGCCGTCCGCGTCGTTGTCGTTGAGGAAGAGGGCCACGTAGCGCCCGTCCTCGGCGCGCACCTGCTGCACCATGCGGTTGAAGCCCGTGGGGTTCTTCGCGAGGTTGCTCACGACGGAGTGGTCGCCGCCGAGCCGGTAGGTCTTGCCGCGACCGCTCGCGGGCTCGTATGCGTCGAGCGCGCCCTGGAAGTCGTCCGCGTCTCCGCCGCCGAGCAGGCACGCCACCAGGGCCGCCATCACGTTGTAGACCATGTAGAGGCCGTTGTAGCGGGTGCGCACGTGGTGCCGCACGTTCTTCTCGCCCCGGCGGTCCTCGACGTCGAACTCGTAGCCGCCGCAGGTCAGCGTCACGTTGACGGCGGCAAAGGCAAGCTCGGGGCGCTCCCAGCCGCACGCGGGGCAGCGGTACTTGCCCAGCTGGCCGTAGTGGACGTACGCGTAGTCCAGAGGCGCGTTGCACTTCGCGCAGAAGCGGCTGTCGGAGATGCGGTCGGCCTCTTGGCCGGTGGGCTCGTCGATGCCGAAGGGGACGCCCGGGTTGCCCACGCGCGCCGCGATGGAGGCGCAGAGCGGGTCGTCAGCGTTGTAGGCGATGGCGGTCTGCGGCGAGCGGCGCAGCGCCTCGGCAATGACGTCCTGCGTGTGGTCGATCTCGCCGTAGCGGTCCAGCTGGTCGCGGAACAGGTTGAGAAGGACGAGCGCCCGCGGCCGAAGCGCCGGCAGCACGCGCACGGTGTAGAGCTCGTCGCACTCGAAGCAGCCCACGCGCGCGCCCGACCCGCGGGACTCCACGAGGGCGGAGGCGATGCCCGACTCCATGTTGTTGCCCGCGCGGTTGCACACCACGTCTCCGGCCCCCGCCGCGAGCGCGTCGGCGGCAAGGCCGGTCGTGGTGGTCTTGCCGTTGGTGCCCGTGACCACCACCGAGCGCTCGAGCGCGCCGCCCAGCTCGCCGATGAGGTTCGGCGCAAGGCGCAGCGCCACGGCGCCCGGAGCGTTTCCGCCGCCTCGATGCAGCAGGCGGGTGGTGCCCCAGCGCGCCGCGTCGGCGGCGAGGCAGGCGATTCTTACGCGCGGGTTCATGCGGGGCTCCCTCCGGGCGGCTCTCACTGCAGCAATACTAGCACGCGGGCCAGGGCGGCCCTTCCGGCCTCGCGCCGTGGGCGGGGGTCCGCGCGGGGCGGGGGGCACAACTCTGCTAGTATCAGTTCTGTCGTGCCCGCGGGGATGCTTCTTTTGGAGTGCTTTCCACCGGGATCCCGCAGGTCGTGGGCGCGACATGCCCGTCCGGGCATCCAGCAAAGCCCTCCGACAGAAAAGAGAGAAGCATGGGACAGCACAACGCGGCAGCAAACATCACGGCACACCACGTCGACGCGAGAAGAACGGCGCGCATCGGGGCTGTCGCGGCCATCTATGCGGCCCTGACGCTCTGCGCCCTGCTCTTCCTCGGCAGCCTCGCCTGGGGGCCGGTGCAGTTCCGCGTCTCCGAGGCGGCGTGCGTCCTGGCGCTCTTCACTGCCGACGCCGTCCCGGGCCTGGCGCTCGGCTGCGCCATCGCCAACCTCGCCAACATCGCGCTCTCGGGCACCGGCATGCTCGGCATGCTCGACGTGGTCTTCGGCAGCCTCGCCACCGCGCTCGGCGCGTGGTTCACGTGGCGCAACCGCCGCCGCCCCGCGCTCGCCCTCATGGGGCCGGTGCTTGCCAACGCCCTCATCGTGCCGCTCTACCTCCCGCTCATGCTCCAGGGGATCGGCTTCTACACCATCCCGTTCACGAGCATCGCCATCGACGGCGCGTATCCGGCCATGTACGTCTTCGGCCTGCTTGCCACCGGCATCGGCGAGGCCGTGGTCATGTACGTGCTCGGCCTGCCGCTTGCCCGGGCCCTCTCCAAGACGTCGCTTCCCCGCCAGCTGGGCAGCGACGGGACGTCGCAGGGGTAGCTCTTGAATCCGGTCATCGTCATACCGTCGTACTGGGCCGAGGGGGCGCAGCCGGGCGCCCTCGGCGAGCGGGGGGTCTATGACTACACCACCCCGATCGACAAGCCCCTGCCCGAGCTGGAGCTCTGCCTCTCGTCGCTCGATCAGGTGCGCGGCGTCATCCGCGTGATCGTGCTCGTGGTGTCGCCCATCACGTGCGAGGACTCGGCGCGGGCCCGCGTGGAGAGCATCTGCCGCGCGCACCCCGCGCTGAACCCTCTCGTCATCGGCGCCCGCGAGGCCGCCCACGTGGAGCGTGCCGTCGCTCGCATGGCGCACCACGTCACCGGCGAGACGGTCGCGCTGCGCGGCTATGGCGCCATCAAGAACATGGGCCTCGCGGTCGCCGCCGTCTTCGGCCACGACGTCGTGGTCTTTCTCGATGACGACGAGGTCGTGCTGGACCCCGACTTCCTCATCAACGCGGTGCACGGCCTCGGGTCGCTCACGCGGCAGAACCTCAAGGTCCTCGTCAAGAGCGGCTTCTTCATCGACGCCAACAACAGCCCCTACGCAGACCCCACCGACGAGTGGACCGAGAAGTACTGGTCGAAGGCGGCGGAGTTCAACCGCGTCATGGAGCGGATGCAGACCTCGTCGTCGCGCTTCTCGCGGTCGAACCACCTCTGCGGCGGGTGCTGCGCCCTGCACGCCGAGGCGTACGCGAAGGTCCCCTTTGACCCGTACATCACGCGCGGCGAGGACCTCGACTACGTGCTCAACCTGCGGGCCAACGGCATGGACGCGTGGTTTGACAACGCGTGGTTCGTACGCTCGCAGCCGCCCGAGGAGATGGCGAGCGTCCCGTCCATGTTCATGCAGGACGTCCATCGCTGGCTGTACGAGTATCGCAAGCTCGATGCCATGAACGCTCGTCGCGACCTGCGCACCATCACGCCCGAGTCCCTCATGCCCTATCCGGCGCCGTGGCTCTCGGCCGGCGTGCGCCGACGCGTCTTCCAGACGGCCCTGCGCCGGTTCATCAAGGGGCCGAACCGTCTTGCGTACCTGCGCATCCTCACGAAGGGGCGCTACGACGCCGACAAGTTCGCCCGCGCGGCGAGCTCGCGCTACCTGTCCTTCTCGATGATGTGGCCGGGCGTGGTGGCGGCACTCTGGGAGGACCCGCTGCTCCAGGGTGCCATCAGGCGCACAGGCGAGATCGTGCCGCCGGAGGAGCGCGCGGCGGCCGCGACCGACGACCTCGGCGACACCGGGGCGCTCCCGACGGTTGGTGATGCCCAGTGATCGGAAAGCTCCGCCCGCGCCGGCGCTCCGCCGACGTCCTTCTCGCCGTGTGCGCCGTCCTTCTCGCCGCGCTGCTCATCACGAGCATGCGCGACGGCATCGTCGTGGCCGCCATGCTCGTGGGCTGCGGCATGGCCGGCGTCATCGTGATGAGCGGAGCCATCAGCGTGACGCCCGAGGACACGCGCTCCGAGGCCACCGAGCGCACGCTGCGCGTGGCCGCGAACACCCTCGCCCACCTGCGCGGCGGCCTCACCGAGGAGAACGCCCGCGCCATCTGCTCGATGCTTCTTCCCGAGACGGACGCCGCGGCCATCGCCATTACCGACACCGTGAAGGTGCTCGCCTACGAGGGCGCCGTCCAGACGCCCTTCCGCGCGGGCACCCCCAACGCCAAGCCAACGCTCGAGGTGCTGGAGAGCCGTCGCATGGAGACCTTCGTCGCCGTGGACGACGACACGCAGGAGGCGCGCCTCTTCGCCGTGGGAAGCCGCGCCGAGGGCAGCGCCTTCGGCATCATCGTGCCGCTGCTCGTGCAGGACCGGGCGGTGGGAACGATCAAGTTCTACTATCGGCGCGACCTCGACATCGACCGCACGCAGCTCGCCATCGCCGAGGGCCTGGGGCTGCTCCTCTCCACCCAGCTCTCGTCCTACGAGCTGGACAAACAGGCCGAGCTCACCGCCCGCGCGGAGGTCAAGGCGCTCCAGGCGCAGATCAACCCGCACTTCCTCTTCAACGCGCTCAACACCATCGCGTCGTTCACGCGGACCAACCCCATCAAGGCGCGCGACCTGCTGCGCGAGTTCTCGCTCTTCTATCGTCGCACGCTGGAGAGCTCCGAGAAGGCGCTCATCCCGCTCTCCCAGGAGCTCCAGCAGACGCGCAGCTACCTGCGGATCGAGAAGGCGCGCTTCGGCGAGGACCGCATCGTGGAGAGCGAGCGCGTCGAGAGCGGCTGCGAGAGCCTGCCGGTCCCGTCGTTTCTGGTGCAGCCCATCGTGGAGAACGCCGTCCGCCATGCCATGCGCGACGAGGGGCCTCTTCACGTTGAAGTTCAGGTAGCCACCGACGGAAATGATATTCTTATTGCCGTGACTGACGACGGCCTGGGCATGGACGACGCCGTCGCCAGTCGGCTCATGGCCGAGGCCGTCGAGCCCCGCCCCTCATCGGGCGCGGGCGCCGAGAAGGGCGCGGGCATGGCGCTGCGCAACGTGGCCGAGCGCATCGAGCGCTTCTACGGCGTCGGCTCGGGGGTGGAGATCGTCTCCAAGCCGGGCGAGGGCACGTGCGTGACGCTCAGGCTCGCGGGGGCGAGAAGATCGCTCCTCTCGGGGGCGGCTCAGAAGCAGGATGAGGGGACGCGCGGCCGCTCTGGCCGGGCGTCCTGAGAGCGTGAAGGGGAACGTGTATGCGCGCGATGATCGTGGACGATGAGGCTCCGGCCCGCTCCGAGCTGAGGTATCTCCTCGAGGAGACCGGCAGGGTCGACGCCATCATGGAGGCTTCGAGCGCACGCGAGGCCGTTGAGAAGCTGATGGAGAGCAAGGCCGACGTCATGTTCCTCGACATTCAGATGCCCAAGACCTCCGGCATGCAGCTCGCGGAGGCGCTCCACCGCCTCAAGAACCCTCCCGCGATCGTGTTTGTGACCGCCTACAGCGAGTACGCGCTCGAGGCGTTTGGCGTGGATGCGATCGACTACCTCATGAAGCCCGTCGAGCCCGAGCGTCTGGGCCAGGCGCTCGACAAGGTCCAGTCGCGCATGAAGCCGCAGCCCCAGAACCACTCCTCGGTGGAGCGCATCCCCGTGGTCAAGAGCGGTCGCAAGGTGCTGGTGCCCATCGACCAGATCCGCTACATCGAGGCCAAGGACGACTACTCCTGCATCTACACCGCTGACGACCGCTTCCTCTCCACGATCTCCCTCGCCAAGCTCGAGCAGAAGCTCGCGCCGCACGGGTTCTTCCGCGTGCACCGCGGCTACATCGTGAACCTCGAGTACGTTGAGGACGTCGAGGTCATCTCGTCCGGCATTCTGCAGCTGGGCGTCAACGGCATCGAGGGCAAGAAGATCTCCGTCTCGCGCCGCCGCGTCGTGGCGCTCAAGCGGGCGCTCGGCCTCTAGGCCCCTCGCTCCCAATCCAGGCCCAGACTCCAAGGGAGGTCGCGCGTGGGCGAGCTCAGGCGCTACGACATCATCTCGGACACCCATGGATACCTGACCCCGGAGCTGCTCGAGGCGCTCCAGGGCGCGGACGTCATCGTGCACGCGGGCGACATCTGCTCGCCCTCCGACTTTCACAAGCTGCAGCTCATCGCGCCCGTCCAGGCGTGCCTCGGCAATAACGACTATGCGTCCGACTATCCGCCGACCGTCCGCACGCGCAAGATGTTCTACGGCAGCGGCCTCAAGTGGCAGGTGACGCACCGCCGCGAGCGGCTCAACCTTGCGATGTGCGACATCGGCATCTTCGGGCACACCCATGTGCCGTTCCTCGAGCGCGACGAGTGGACGGGCGCGCTCGTGATGAACCCGGGCAGCCCCACGGGCCCCCGCCGCTCTCGGCCGTCGATGGGCCGAATCCTCTGCGAGGAGGGGCGCGTCGTCGACGCGCAGATCATCACACTGCGGTAGACGGCGCCAGGCCCAAAATTAATCCGCCCTGTGGCGGTGTAGCGAAAATGCCAACTGGGCAAATGTCGCCGCACGCCGCCACAGGGCGGATTAATTTTGGGCCTGGCGCCGGAGCCGCCCTAGGAAGCGTCCACGGTAACGAGTGCCGGCGCTACCACGCGCGTGTAGAACGCCAGCCACACGAGCGAGACGCAGAACCCCGCAATCACGTCCGAGGCAAAGTGGACGCCCAGGTAGATGCGGCTCACCCCGACCATCACGATGACGAGGCCAAACACGACGCACCAGACCGTGCGCATGGCGTCGCGCCGGTGATAATGCCAGATCATCCAGATGAGCAGGCCAAAGAACGCCATGGCAACCATGGAGTGCCCGGAGGGAAAGCTGTATCCCGTCTCCTCGACGAGACGGAACCCCTCTGGTCGTGGCCGCTGGACGATGAGCTTGAGCAGCGCGTTCAGCACGACCACGCATGCCAGGTTGATGGAGACGCACCATCCCGGGGCCTTCCCCGGGGCGAGCGCGGCGATGGCCGCCGCCATCACGGCGAGCACGATGACTGAGGCGAGCGAGGTGAAGCCCTCCATGACGGGCGTCAGGGCGTCCGAGCGAAGGCCCTCGACGAATACCTGGTATGCCAGGGCGTCGAGTCGCATGAGCTCCCCCTCGGCGACCTCGCCGAGAAGGACGAGAAAGACGAGCGTGGCAACCAGGGCGATGATCGCACGCAGGTTGTTCCGGGCAAGGGCCAGGGCGCCGCGAGCAACGTCGCGGGCGCCCTGGGAGAAGTCCGATCTGCGGTTCATGCTAGAGGTTGGCCTCCAGCTCGGAGACGAGCGAGGGCTTGGGCATGTTGCCGACCATGGTGTGGACGGGCTGCCCGCCCTTGAAGAGGATGAGCGTGGGGATCGAGACGATCCTGAAGCGCGTGGCGAGGTCGGGCTCCTCGTCGACGTTGCACTTGTAGACGGTGAGGCGGTCGGCCATCTCCTCGGAGACCTGCTCGACGGTGGGGCCGAGCGCGCGGCACGGACCGCACCACGGCGCCCAGAAGTCAACGAGGACGGGCTTGTCAGACCCGGCGATGACGGAGTCGAACTCGGCCGCGGTGATTGCCTGAGACATGTGACCCTCCCTTTGGTCGGTGATGTTCTTGATTGGCTTATGCCCGATTTACACTAGTTCAAACGACGGCGAGCGGATATGTGACAATTCACATAGCAATTTTTCGACAGCGGCCTCCCGGCAAAGGGGCAAGGTCAGCCGTCAGGAGGCTGGACGTAACGCGAAAGGAGCGCAATGGCATCAGAGCGAGACGCGCGTCGGCGCGCGTATCTTGACAAGGCCGCGGCGGAGGTCGACGCGCTTGAGGCACGGGGCGTCGTCATGGGCGGCAACGCGTTCTCCACGGTTCTTCTCGCCAAGGGCGAGCTCACGGAGGGCGAGAAGGGCGGAGACGCCCCGTTCTCAGGCGCTGACGGCACGGCCCTCAAGGCATCGCTCAAGGCGCTCGGCTACGCGCCCGAGGAGTGGGAGTGGCTGCTCACGGTCGATGCCGCCGGTGAGCCTCTCGATCCAGAGCTCCTGGTCGAGGCAATCTGCGCGCTCGACCCCGCCACGATCGTCTGCTGCGACGATGCGGCCGCCTCGGCCCTGCGAGACGCCTACGCGGACGACCTCGTGCTCATAGACGCGCTCGAGGAGGCCATGCTCGCCCCGGGCGCCGTGGCCCGCGTGCGGGGCATGCGCGTCCTCAACCTGGGGGGCTTCGCCGACGCCCTTGCAGACCCTCACGAGAAGCAGGTCATGTGGGCGCGCCTGAAGAAGATTCCGCCGCTGGGCGAGCCGTTCTAGCAGCTCGCGTCTGCGCGCGATATGCTTACCCTATCTGCAGCTTCCCGGGGAAGGAGCACGTACCATGTCCACCATTGCCGCGCCCATCGACGCAACCGCCACGCCCGAGTGGGCGGCCCTCCAGGCCCACCATGATGAGCTCGTGAGCTCCGGCTTCAACCTCAAGGACGCCTTCGCCGGCGATTCGGACCGCGTGGAGAAGCTCTCATTTGATACCGAGGACCTGCACTTCGACCTCTCCAAGAACCTCGTGACCGAGAAGACCCTCGGCCTGCTCTGCGACCTCGCGCGCGCCGTGGGTCTCGAGGAGCGCCGCGACGCGATGTACGCCGGAACGCACATCAACACCACCGAGGACCGTGCCGTTCTCCACACGGCGCTGCGCCGCCCGGCGGACGAGAAGGGCACCGTCTTCGACGGCGAGCAGGACTGCGTGGCCGACGTCCGCGAGGTGCTCGACCGCATGTACGCCTTCGCCGAGCGCGTGCGCTCCGGCGAGTGGAAGGGCGTCACGGACAAGCGCATCGAGCACGTCATGTCCATCGGCATCGGTGGCTCCGACCTCGGTCCCGTCATGGTCTACGAGGCCCTGAAGCCCATGGCTGATGCCGGCATCGACTGCCGCTACGTCTCCAACATCGACCCCAATGACATGGCCGAGAAGGTCAAGGGTCTCGATCCCGAGACCACGCTCGTCATTGTGGTCTCCAAGACGTTCACCACGCTGGAGACCCTTACCAACGCCCGCGAGGCCAAGACCTGGCTGCTTGAGACGCTGCGCGCGCAGGGCGCGATCGACGGCTCGGCCGAGAAGGACGCCGAGGCCATCCGCAAGCACTTCGTCGCCGTCTCCACCAACCTCGAGCTCGTGGCCGAGTTCGGCATCGACCCCGAGAACGCCTTCGGCTTCTGGAACTGGGTCGGCGGCCGCTACTCCGTTGACTCTGCGGTGGGCCTCTCGCTCATCATCGCCTTCGGGCCGGAGCGCTTCGAGTGCTTCCTCAAGGGCTTCCACGACCTCGACACCTACTTCAAGGAGACCCCGCTCGAGAAGAACGTCGTGGCGCTTCTCGGCCTCATCAACGTCTGGTATGTGAACTTCTACGGCGCCGAGAGCCACGCCGTGCTGCCGTACAACCAGTACCTGCACCGCTTTGCCGCCTACCTCCAGCAGCTCACGATGGAGTCCAACGGCAAGAGCGTCCGCTGGGACGGCAGCCCCGTGACCTGCGCCACCGGCGAGATCTTCTGGGGCGAGCCGGGCACCAACGGCCAGCACGCCTTCTACCAGCTCATCCACCAGGGCACCCGCATGATTCCCGCGGACTTCATCGCCTTCGTGAACACGCCCAACCCCGTGAAGGACGGCGATCAGGACGTCCACGAGCTCTTCCTCGGCAACTTCCTCGCGCAGACCAAGGCCCTCGCCTTTGGCAAGACGGCCGACGAGGTCCGCGCCGAGGGCACGGCCGAGTGGATGGTGCCGGCGCGCGTCTTCGAGGGCAACCGCCCGACCACGTCGATCTTTGGCGTGGAGCTGACGCCGCACGCGCTCGGCGAGCTCATCGCGCTCTACGAGCACATCACCTTCGTCGAGGGCACAGTCTGGGGGCTTGACTCCTACGACCAGTGGGGCGTCGAGCTGGGCAAGCAGCTCGCCAAGCAGATCACGCCCGCCTTCCACGACGACGAGGCCCTTGCCGCGCAGGACGCGAGCACCCAGGCCCTCATCCAGTACTACCGCGCCCATCGCAAGTAGCGTGCAAAAGGGACAGGCACTTTTGCACGTTTCGGGCCGCCGGGCTTCTCGTCCGGCGGCCCTTTTGTCAATCGGGGGACATCCCCCAATTTGCATATAAGCTTGGCATGGGGTGCGGCCGGTCCCGCCGATTGTCGGTGTATTTTGAGGACGGGGTCGAGCATGGCCCCCATTCCGAAGGAAGAAGCCACAGCTAGGCAAACGCCACATTGCCGGTCGTACTTAGGGGTCCCGGCGAAAATCACCGACAATCGGCGGGACGGCCCCCTAAGAGAAACCTCGCCGGCCTCGTGCCCCGCGAATCCAGGCTGACCTACAATTTTGCTGGAATCCAGCCGAGGAGAGGGGACGCATGGATACTGCTGCTAACAGCACCGCAAAGGTCTACTACACCAACCTGCGCACCTACGCGCGCGAGAGCCAGCTCGACAAGCTCAAGCGCCTCATCCGCCGCGCCGGCATCGAGCAGATCGACTTTGAGAACAAGTTCGTGGCCATCAAGATTCACTTTGGCGAGCTGGGCAACCTCAGCTTCCTGCGCCCCAACTACGCGCGCGCCGTGGCCGACGTGGTCAAGGAGCTGGGCGGCAAGCCCTTCCTCACGGATTGCAACACGCTCTACGTGGGCAGCCGCAAGAATGCGCTCGAGCACATCGACTGCGCGTACCAGAACGGCTTCACCCCGTACGCCACCGGCTGCCAGGTGATCATAGCCGACGGCCTCAAGGGCACCGACGAGACCCTCGTCCCTGTGAAGAACGGCGAGTACGTGCGCGAGGCCAAGATCGGCCACGCCCTCATGGATGCGGACATCGTGATCTCGCTCACGCACTTCAAGGGCCACGAGCAGGCCGGCTTTGGCGGCTGTATGAAGAACCTCGGCATGGGCGGCGGCAGCCGTGCAGGCAAGATGGAGCAGCACGCGGCCGGCAAGCCAAACGTCAAGACCGAGAAGTGCATCGGCTGCCACGCGTGTGAGCGCATCTGCGCGCACGGCGCCATCAGCTTCGACGAGACGCGCGAGCGCGAGCTCAGGAGCGGCAAGACCGTCACCGTGCCCGTGGCCCATATCAACCACGACGTCTGCGTCGGCTGCGGCCGCTGCATCGGCGCATGCAACCAGGACGCCATCGCACCGGGCTCCGATGCCGCCGTCGACGTGCTCAACTGCAAGATCGCCGAGTACACGCAGGCAGTGGTGCAGGACCGCCCGAGCTTCCACATCTCCATCGCCATGGACATCAGCCCCAACTGCGACTGCCACGCCGAGAACGACACGCCCATCGTGCCCGACCTCGGCATGTTCGCGAGCTTTGACCCCGTGGCCATCGACCAGGCCTGCATCGACATGGCGCTGGCAGCGCCCACGCTGCCCAACTCCGAGCTCACGGACATGAAGGCCAAGCTGGAGGCCGAGGGCGGCGTCCCGGAGCGCTGCCAGCACGATCACTTCAACCTCACGCACCCGGACACCAACTGGCGCTCCATGATCGAGCACGGCGAGAAGATTGGGCTGGGCACGAGCCACTACGAGCTGATTGAGGTCAAGTAGCCTCGGCGCGGCCGATAGTCGAACGGACGAACTCCTCTGTATCATACGATACAGAGGAGTTTGCAGCGTGCGGACGCTGTCTCCTTGACTGCCGGGAAGGCGGTTCGTGCGGGGTGCGGGTGGAATGGCGGAGACCTGTCCGTTTGTCTCGCCCCCGGCCCGTCTCCAAGAGAACGCAATGAGAAGGCCGGGACGTTTGTGAGCCGGGCGACAGCGCGGGCGCCGGGCCCAATTGCCTTGCAACCGCGCGTTCACATCCGGTCACGCCCGATTCTGCGCCGCTTGCGGTGTATATAATTCATTTACAATTCTAATTGAATCATTTAGATAATATCAAATAGTCTGGAGCCCAAAACCGCGTGAGGAGGTCCCATGAGACCAAGTAAGCCGTTTCAGACTATGCGCCAACTGCTGATTTTACTTACCATTTCTGTCGTCATGGCCATTTCAGCTCCCCTTATGGCTTTTGCCGATGAGGCGTCGCGAGCGACGGGGCCGGTATCCCACAACGCGATCGTCCTCGTTCTCGACAACTCTGGCAGCATGAGCGGCGCCAAGGCGCAAAAGCTTGAAGAGGCGGCGCAGCAGTTCAGCGAGAAGATTCTTGAGGCGGATCCTCGCAGCCAGATCGCAATCGTTTCGTTTGGGTCGGACGTCAACGTACTCCCGTTCACAAGCGACCTCAACGAACTGGAGTCGTTTGTAGAGAACGACATGAACGACTGGGGCTCAACAGATGTGACGAGCGCCCTTAAGTACGCGCATAGTACTGCCCTGCTGCTGCAGGACACCGGACTCGACCAGTACGCAAAGAGCATCGTAACGATGTCGGATGGAATGCCGAACAGTTCCAGCACCGCCATCGCGCAGGCGGAGACCATGTTCCCCAGCTACAACATGTACTCCGTTGGGTTTATGGCAACCTCAAGCTCGGAAATCAACTTCCTCAAGGCAATTCAGAACTCCGGGTACTTTGAGGCCGATGACCTAGATTCCCTCATCGAGAAGTTCGTCGAGATTGCAGAGGAGCTCCTCAACCCGGTCCAGATCTCACTCTCCCATACCCCCATCCAGACCGTCTCTCCCGACCAGGTGGCAAGCTATCGGCTTTCCGCCACCATCACCAACCCAAACAGCAAGGCCGTGCAGAATCTCACCGCCGACCTTGCGCTCCCGGGCGAGACGACCCTCCAGAGCGGCGAATCACATCATGAGCTTGGCGCGCTGCTTACCGGCCAGTCCGTAACGCTCTCATGGGACATCACGGTTAGTCCCTCGGCCGTTGGGGAGGTCACCTATTCAGTTACCGCGGGCGGGAGCAACATCGTCAACCTCACGCAGTCCGAGAAGATCGTTCTGGAGCTCACGGGCAGCAATGACAACCATTTTGTGTTTGGAGCCGACAACTGGTCCTTCGCGAACAGCCCCACGTATTTTGGCAGCACGTACTACCTGAACTCAGCCGATTACAACGCCCTTCTGAGCGGCCTCAGCAACTCTGAGAAGCAGAACATCAAAAACAACGTTAACGCTCAGTGGAGCGGAAGCTGTTATGGGTTTGCCGCGAGCTCCATCCTTAGCAAGATGGACGTTATCAACCCGCTGCTCCGTCAGCCGGGCGCCAGCAGCCTCTATGACATGACCGCCTCGAAAGACGTCCAGTCCTACATCAACTACTACATGTTCACCCAGATGCTTGAGCCCATCCGCGCAGACCGTGCCGACTTCGTCTCTTTGACCGATGTCGAGAAGGTCAATCTGCTCAAGGAGCGCGTGAGCGCGGTGGCGACTGGGGGGAGCCCCGTGCTGCTTGGCTTCAACCTTGATTTTGACTATCTTGGACAGAACGCCGGTCATGCAATCGTGGGCGACCGCTACGACAGCGGAAGCTATACCCTTGACTCGGGCACGTACGACGGCAGGGTCCGCTACTACGACTCAAGAGACCCCGACAGGCAGAACCACTACATCTACGTCAACACCGAGACGGGGGCATGGGATATTCCTGACTACGGCGAAACCAACTCAGCTAGTTCAAGCGCCGACCTCACGCGGGCAAACAATGACCTCGCGCTCATGAACACAAAGGACATCGAGACTTCCGTGGAAAACTACAAGGCAATTCTCCGAGCCACCAGTGAGACAAACTTCACTAACGCCGTGCTGCGATTCAAGAACATGATCTACAGCTTCTTCGACATCGTGTCCGGCAAGACGGACCTCGTCCACTGGTTTGACGACCAATCCGGGTCAGGCTCCCCGCTGTCCGTCGTCCTTCCCGACAACAGTGGTGACTACACCATCAGCTCGCCCGACGGCTATGGCTACTCCCTGCAGTACGCTGACATGCTGCTGAGCGTTGATGCGGACTCCGCCGATAGCGCAAGCTTCATCAGGAGCGGATCCGTCTCCCTCGAGGGCAACAGAGGGGCATATTCCCTGCAGGCAACAAGCGACGATGCCCAAGGCGAGCTCTACACCTTTGGCGTGCGCGGCTCCTCGTCCGGGAACGTGGCGCTCATAAAGACGGGCGAAGGCTACGTTGCCAAGGCGGACTCTCTTGACGGGGCTGTCGTGACTGCTGAGGGAGACAATACCTCCAAGGAGCTTCCCATCGAGGGGGAGAGGGATGAGCTGCTGATTACCTCTGATGGAACCGACATCACGGCTTCCGCAGACGAAGACGGCGACGGCACGTTTGAGACCGTCGTAGCCTCGACATCCGATGACAATCAGACGCCGCCGCCCTCGGCCCCCGGAGGAACCGACCCGTCCGATGATGCGGGGGCTTCCCAGCCCAACAAGGATGCCGACCCCTCCGAGGGCCCTGACAAGAGCGGCGAGGGAACTCCCAACACAGGCGACGTCAGCTTCGCCCTTGCCCCCATCATCGCCGCGGCTGGCGTGATCGTCTGCGCCGTTGGAGCAGTCATGCGCGCCCTCCTGGGCCACGGAAGAGACGGACGTGGTGGTCCCGCTAGTTCCTAGCCTGACTTACGTCCCCATGGCCTAAACCCATCGGCCCGTCGCAGTTCATTGAATCTGGCGACGGGCCGACGTCTTATGAGAGAGCAGTCCGTCTTTCACGGGCGTTTCTCGCCGGCGGGGGTGGCGGGGTGCAACCCTCGCCCCGCGTTGAAGCCCGCTGCACGGCGAGGCAAAAGAGTGGAAAATGGTGTCGTTAACCATCGCGGAGAGGAGCCTCCATGCCCAAAGTCATCGTTTTCGGCAGCATGAACATGGACCTCTCCATCGACGCGCCGCGCGTGCCGGCCGCCGGCGAGACGCTGGCAGGCTCTGGATTCATCACGGCGGCAGGCGGAAAGGGTGCCAACCAGGCCGTGGCAGCCGCGCGTCTTGGCGCGGACGTGCGCATGGTCGCGGCCGTGGGTGCGGACGGCTTCGGCAACGAGCTGACGGCCGGGCTTGCGGCGGCGGGGGCGGACGTCTCGCTCGTGCGTCACGTCGCGGACGAGACCACGGGCGTCGCCGTCATTCTCCGCACGGCGGGCGAGAACCGCATCGTGCTGCACGCGGGGGCCAACCACGTGCTCGACGCGGACGATGTGGTCTCTGACCTGCGACGCATTGGCGAGAAGGACGACATCTTCGTCACTCAGGGAGAGTGTGATCCCCAGGCGACGGAGGCCGCCCTGCGCTCGG
The DNA here is from genome assembly GCF_052599055.1 of Thermophilibacter sp. ZX-H3. NCBI lineage: Bacteria > Bacillati > Actinomycetota > Coriobacteriia > Coriobacteriales > Atopobiaceae > Thermophilibacter > Thermophilibacter sp. ZX-H3. The sequence continues at coordinate 58,945 of NZ_JBQXES010000009.1, forward strand.
CGCATGAGCTGGGGCTCTATACAATCTTCAACCCCGCGCCGGCGCGTCCCGTGCCAGACGATCTATGGCCCTGTGTCGACCTCGTCTGCCTCAACGAGACGGAGTGCCAGATCATGTGCGGCGTCCTGCCCGTCGACGATGGCACCTGCCTGACGGCTGCGCTCCGTCTGCGCGAGTTGGGCGCCGGCGCGGTCGTAATCACGCTCGGGGCGGCTGGGTCGTTCGGCCTCGACGCCGGCGGCCCCGTGCGCGTTCCCGCGGCGCCGACGAGCGTCGTGGACACCACGGGCGCGGGGGACACCTTCATCGGCGCGCTTGCGGCCGGGAGGGCACGGTCCTTCTCGCTTGCCGAGTCCATGGGCTGGGGCGCCCGCGCCGCGGCCCTTGCCGTGAGCCGGCTGGGCGCCCAGCCCTCAATACCCACCGCGGACGAAGTGGAGGCTGCTCGATGAGCGAGCGCAAGAAGCTGATACTCGACCTCGACACCGGCATCGACGACGCCCTGGCGCTCGCCTACACGCTCGGGAGCCCCGAGGTCGAGCTCGTGGGCATCATCGCGAGCTACGGCAACGTGACCATGCGCCGGGCGGAGAGGAATGCTCGCGCGGTGCTTGAGGTCCTCGGTCACCCCGAGGTGCCCGTCTTTCGCGGGGCCGAGCGCGCGCTCGCGGCGGAGGGGGAGTTTGCCCCCTCGGAGGCCGTCCTCCGCATCCACGGCAGCAACGGTCTTGGCGAGCAGGACTTCTGCGCCGCCGCGGGCGGGTGGTGCTACTCGGCGCCGCGGGATGGGATGGCGTTTCTCGCTCGCGCCGTGGACGAGTACGGGGACGATCTGCTCTATGTGCCGACGGGGCCTCTTACCAACCTCGCCACGGCGCTCGTGCACGAGCCGCGCCTGGCGCGCTCCCTCCCGTGCGTGACGTTCATGGGAGGTGCCCTGGCGGTGCCCGGCAACGTTACCCCCTGTGCGGAGGCGAACATCCACAACGACCCCGAGGCCGCCGACGTGGTGCTGAGCCTCGGCCTGCGACTGCGCATGATCGGCCTCGACGTGACGCACCAGGCCGTCCTGACGCGCGACGACACGGCGTCCTGGCGCGAGCTGGGCACGGCGTCGGGGCGGCTCTACGCGGACATGACCGATCACTACATCGGCACCTACGAGCAGAACAACCCCCACATGGGCGGGTGTGCCCTGCACGATCCGCTTGCGGTGGCGGCGGCGATTGACCTCTCGCTCGTGGAGTGCCTCCGGACGAATCTGCGCGTGGACCTCTCCGGCGCGACGCGCGGTCGCACCGTCTGCGACCCCGACCGGCTCAGGGATGCCGAGAAGAACCACGAGGCAGCCCTCGTCGTCGACGCATCGCGCTTTTTGAGGCTCTTCCGCGAGCGCGTGGGACGCGCGCTCGCGTCGTGACAGTCAGGGCCATGCCACTGGCGTCAGGTTTATTTGGCACGCGTGGCTTGCGTGCCAAATAAACCTGACGCCAGTGGCATGGCCCGTCCCCTTTGCACGCCTGAGGCCGACCTACTGGTTCTCGGGCGGGCGGAGCTTGGTGAGGGCGGTGTAGTCGACCTCGGCCGAGCTCGGCTTCATGGGGCCGGGAGCATACCAGTCGAGCGCGCAGTCGATCCAGGCGTTCCAGAACGGCCACTCGTGCGCGCCGATCTCCGGCTCCCAGTAGGTGACGTCAAAGTTGGCGTCGCGCAGCAGGTGGACGAGGTCGCGGTTGTTCTGGCAGAGGTTGTCGTGCAGGCCGCACGCGGCGTAGAAGCGCGGCTTGGGCAGCTCGGGATTCTGTCGGAACTTGTCGATGAGGGCCACGTAGTCCTTGTCCGACCCGATTACGGTGTCGAGGTCGCCGAAGAAGCGCTCGTAGTACTTGCGCTTGCGTGGGGAGTGCGAGTCCACGGCCTCGAGCACGCGGTCGCGCATGAACGCGCCGGAGAGGATGATGATGTTGCCAAACCGGTCGGGACGCAGCAGGCCGTTGATGAGCGCCGTGTAGGCACCGATCGAGATGCCCGCGAGCGCCGTGTCCTCGCGCTTGGAGGAGAGCGGGAAGAGGCGGCGCGTGAAGTCCACCAGCTCCTCGCTGATGAACTTGCCGTGCCACTCGTTTATCTCAGGCTTGTTGAGATAGAGCCCGTCCTCGCCCGAGGGGAGGATGAGGGCGACGTCGCGCGCCTCGGCCGTCTCGACCACGTGCGTGCGGTCGATCCAGTCGACGTCCTGCCCGAAGAGCCCGTGCAGCAGGTATACCGTCCGGTACGGCCCACGACGCTTCTTCGCGAGCTTGTCGCCGTCCATCTTGTCGGCGGGAATCACCGCCGTGAGCACGACGTTGCGCTGAAGATAGTGAGAGTAGAAGTCGACTCTGAGCAGTGCCATCCCGAGTCCCTCCCTGCGCGGTCGGATTAGACGGTGTCCCGGCTCCGCCGCATGACGCTAGAGGAGCCAGTCGAGCGCCTGCGGCAGGGCTGCGTTCCAGAAGTCCCAGTCGTGGCCGCCCGCCATCTCATGATACGTGACCTCGAGACCGGTGTCGCGCATGCGCCCTGCCAGCATCCGGTTAGCTTCGGCGAGCGGGTCCTGGTTGCCGCAGGACATGTAGATGCGCGGACGGGGGCGGTCGCAGTAGACGAGGTCCGCCGCCAGGCGCGCCGGGTCCTTGTCGCTTCCGCGAACCTCGTCGAGCTTGCCGAAGGTGTGCTCGAGGAAGGGACGGGACAGGAAGAAGAGATCGTCGGAGATGATCTGGTCGAAGCCGTCGATGATCATGGCGGAGGAGAGGGCCACGATGGAGCCGAAGGTCTCGCAGTACCTGAGGCCGTTGCGCAGGGCGCCGTACGCTCCCATCGAGATGCCGCCGATGAAGGTGTCCTCGCGGCGGTCGGAGAGCGGGAACATCCGGCGCGCCACCTCGACGAGCTCCTGACCCACGAAGCGGCCGTAGTAGTCGTGCGTCTCGGGCTGGTCCAGGTAGAACGCGTTGTATCCGGAGGGCATGACCACGGCGATGCCGTGGCTCTCCGCCCAGTGGCGGATGCGCGTCTCGGAGATCCAGTCGGCATGGTTGCCGGAGATGCCATGCAGCAGGAAGAGCGTCTTCTTGGGCGGGTAGGGCATGCGCTCCCACGCGCTGTCCTGGGCCTCGACGGTCTTCTCGGCATGACGCAGGTTCGAGTTGACGGCATAGGCGGCGCCCTGGTCGTCAAAGGGCAGGATGACCTCGAGCGTGGTGGTGCGCATGAGGCTCGAGGAGAAGTAGTCGACACTGATGAGGGCCATGGGGGCCTCCTTGTTGCGGGTTAGTGGAACCACGCAAGTATAGCGTGCCGCCGGCGTCAGCCGCGCGTGCCACTGGCGTCAGGTTTATTTGGCACGCGCGGCTTGCGTGCCAAATAAACCTGACGCCAGTGGCACGCGCGGCTGACGCCGGCGGCACGCTATACCCGTTGGCGGACGGCGGTGTCGCGGAAGCAGAAGTGGTCCGGGCGGTGACGGGACTGCGTCCACTCGATGAGGACGCCCTGCGCGTCGAAGGTCTGGCTCGTAACCACCGCCAGATAGTCGATGCCGTCGAGGTCAAGGAGCTCACGGTCCTTCTCGCCCGCCCGCTCCACGGTGATGGTGCGCTTGCTCATGGCGATGGTGATTCCCAGGGTCCCCTCGATGTGGTCGTAGATCGACCGGCGCGCAACCTCAACGGTGATGCCGGGGACCGAGGACGTGCGGAAGAGGCTGTGGTCGAGGATGAGCGCCTCGCCGCCGATGCGTCGCACGCGGATTACGTAGGTGAGCTCGTCCCCCTGGGCAAAGCCGGTCAGGCGCGCCAGCCGCCCGTCCGCGATGACCTGCTCCACGCGCGCCACCTCCGTCCGCGTGTCAAGGTGGGCCCGCTCGCCCGCCTCGCGGAACGACTCGATGGCGCCCACCGTGAACGAGGTGCGCTCCTGCGGCTGGTAGACCACGCGCACGCCCTTGCCGTGAACGGGCTGGACGTAGCCCTGCTCGCGAAGCAGGCCCAGGGCCCGCCGCAGCGTGTTATGGGAGCAGTCGAATGCGGCCGTGAGCTCGGCCTCCGAGGGGAGAAACGACTGGAAGGGGTAGTCGCCCCGCTCGATGCTGTCGCGAATCTCGCGGAAGATGACGTCATAGCGCGCCTTCATGAGACCTCCTTCATATCCACTATAAATCTTATTCAAATGAGATATTTCCACAAAATAATGCCGCTCACGGATGATTTTCTACCATTCACCGCTGATAACCAACTTATTCAAATAAGTAGTGCCACACTCACGATGAACTTATTCAAATAAGTTTACGCGCCCGGGAGGGCGCGGAGGGAGCGGGCCGGTTATGGTTACCAGGAGGAGGTAGCTGATGGGAAAGTACACGGAGGACGCCGCGAGGCTCCTCGACCTCGTTGGCGGCAAGGGGAACATCTCCGCCGTAACGCACTGCATGACGCGCATGCGCTTCGTGCTGGTGGACCCGGGCAAGGCCGACGTCGAGGCCATTGAGGGGCTGCCCAGCGCAAAGGGCACCTTCACGCAGGCGGGGCAGTTCCAGGTCATCATCGGCAACGACGTCGCGGACTTCTACCGGGAGTTCACGTCCGTGAGCGGCATCGAGGGCGTCTCAAAGGAGGCGGCCAAGGAGGCGGCGGGCGCCAACCAGAACCCGCTGCAGCGCGCGATGGGCATCCTGGGAGAGATCTTCGCCCCGATCATCCCCGCCCTCATCTGCGGCGGCCTCATCCTCGGCTTTCGCAACATCATCGGCGAGGTCAACTTCTTCACCGACGCGGGCACCCTCGACCTCCAGCACGGCACCAAGTCAATCGCCGACATGTGGACGTTCTGGAACGGCATGTACGGCTTCCTCTGGGTCATCGGCGAGGCCGTCTTCCACATGCTGCCCGTGGGCATCTGCTGGTCGGTCACGCGCAAGATGGGCACCACGCAGATCCTCGGCATCGTCCTGGGCCTGACGCTCGTCTCGCCGCAACTGCTCAACGGCTTCTCCGCGGCAACCGCCACCGCCGAGGACATCGCGGCGCACACCTATGACTTCGGCTTCTACTCGTTCTTGGGCACCGGCTATCAGGGGCAGGTCATCGCCTCGCTCATGGCCGCCTTCGTGCTGGTGTGGCTCGAGAAGTTCTTCACCAGGGTCACGCCCGAGGTAGTACGCATGATCGTGGTGCCGTTCATGTCCCTCGTGCCGGCCGTGTTCATCGCGCACCTGGTCGTGGGCCCCATCGGCTGGGCCATCGGAAACGCGATCGCCGACGTGGTCAACTGGGGCCTCTCATCTGACGTCCGCGTGCTCTTCGCCGCGCTCTTCGGCGCCGTCTACGCACCGCTCGTGATGACGGGCCTGCACCACATGACCAACGCCATCGACACCCAGCTCGTGAACCAGCTCGGCTACACCACCCTCTGGCCCATGATCGCGCTCTCCAACATCGCGCAGGGCTCCGCGGTCCTGGCCATGACGGTGCTCCAGCGCAAGAACGAGCGCGCCGAGCAGGTCAACATCCCCGCCTGCATCTCGTGCTACCTCGGCGTCACCGAGCCCGCGCTCTTTGGCGTGAACCTCAAGTACAAGTTCCCGCTGGTCTGCGGCATGATCGGCTCCGCCTGCGCGGCCATGGTCTGCACCGGCTTCGGCGTCCAGGCCCTCTCCATCGGCGTCGGCGGCCTGCCGGGCATCCTCTCGATCGTCTTCACCTACTGGGGCGTCTTCGCGGCCTGCATGCTCATCGCGATCGCCGTGCCGTTCGTGCTGACGTACTTCGTGGGAATGCGCCAGCTTGGCGAGAAGGACCGTGGGCTCGCGGCCGCCGCGGCTCCCGTCGAGGGCACCGCCGCGTCCGTCGCGGCACCGGCTGCCGCCGCCCCTTCCGCGGAGGTGCGCGACCACGTTCTTCTCGCCCCGCTCTCCGGCTCCGTGGCGCCCATCACCGAGATGCCCGACCCGGTCTTCTCCAGCAGGGCCATGGGCGACGGACTGGCCATCGAGCCCGCCGCCGGGGCGGACACCGTCGTCGCGCCTGCCGACGCCACCGTCGCCGCCACGATGCCCGGCTCCAACCACGCGATTGGTCTCGTGCTTGACGACGGCATGGAGCTTCTCGTCCACGTGGGCGTGGACACCGTCGAGATGGGAGGGGACGGCTTTGCCTGCCTCGTCGAGCAGGGGCAGCGCGTGAGCGCCGGCCAGCCGCTCATGACCTTCTCGACCGAGAAGATCCGCGCGGCCGGGCACCCCACCGCCGTCGCCTTCGTGGTGACGGGCGAGGGCTCCGCGACCGGCCTTGCGCTGCTCGACGGCATGGACGCCGAGGCCGGCCTCACGACCGTCGCCACCTACCGCGCCTGACGAGGGCGTCCCCGCTCAGGACCTACGTTGAGAGGAGGCTGCCGGATGGCAGCGATCGAGAAGGACTTCCGCAGGAGCGTGGTCTACCAGATCTACGTCAAGAGCTTCTGCGACAGCGACGGCGACGGGGTGGGCGACCTGCCGGGCATCACGGGCAAGCTCGACTACCTGGCCCGGCTGGGCGTGGACTACCTGTGGCTGACGCCGTTCTACCCCTCGCCCCAGCGCGACGGCGGCTACGACATCTCGGACTATCGCGCCGTCGACCCCGCGTACGGCACGATGGACGACTTTGACGAGCTCGTCGCGCGGGCCCACGAGCGCGGGATCGGCATCATGCTCGACATGGTGCTCTGCCACACCTCCTGCGAGCACGAGTGGTTCCAGCGCGCCCTCGCCGGCGACGAGCGGTACCGGGCGTACTACATCCTGCGTGACGGCCGGGGCTCCTCCGGCCCCGGCGACCCCGGGCAGCCCCCCACCAACTGGGACTGCGCCTTTGGCGGCAGCGCCTGGAAGTGGGAGCCGCGCCTCGGCGCGTGGTACCTCCACCTGCACGACGTGAGCCAGCCCGACCTCGACTGGACCAACCCCGAGGTGCGCGAGGCGTGCGCCGACGTGGTGCGCTTCTGGAAGGGGCGCGGCGTGGACGGGTTCCGCTTCGACGTGGTGAACCTCATCTCCAAGCCGGAGGTCTTCGAGGATGACCTCTCTGGCCAGGGGCGGAGCCTCTTCGCGGATGGGCCTCACGTGCATGAGTACCTGCGCGAGCTCGTGGCGCGTGCGGGAATCGACGGCATGGTGACCGTGGGAGAGATGGCCTCGACCGACCTCGTCAACTGCGTGCGCTACACGCGGCCGGAGGACCACGAGCTTTCCATGAGCTTCAGCTTCCACCATCTCAAGGTCGACTATGCCGGCGGCAGGAAGTGGGAGCTTGCTGAGCCCGACATCGGGCAGCTGCGCGCAATCTTCCGCGAGTGGCAGGAGGGCATGCAGGCCGGAGGCGGCTGGAACGCGCTCTTCTGGGACAACCATGACCAGCCGCGCGCGGTGACGCGCTTCGGCGGGCGCACGGGCGTGGGAGAGCGCGGGAGCAGCTGGGAGCGCGTGGGGAAGATGCTCGCCGTCTGCGACTTCCTCATGAAGGGGACGCCCTATGTCTACCAGGGAGACGAGCTCGGCATGGTCAACCCCGGCTACGACTCCATCGAGGAGTTCCGCGACGTGGAGAGCCTCAACCACTACCAGATCATGCTCGAGATGGGGAAGAGCCCCGCGGAGGCGCTGCGCGTGGTGAGCGAGCGCTCGCGCGACAACGGCCGCACGCCCATGCAGTGGAGCGCCGCACCGGGCGCGGGCTTCACCTCTGGTGAGCCGTGGATCGGGATTCCAGCGTCGGCAGGGCTCGTGAACGCCGAGGCCGAGGTGGGAGTCGAGGGGTCGATGTTCGAGTTCTACCGCTCGCTGGTGGCGTTGCGGCATGCGTCCGACGTGGTCGCGACGGGGGAGGTGCGCTTCCTCGATGCCGGGGAGGCGGCGCCCAAGGTGATCGCGTACGAGCGCGCGCTTGGCGACAAGCGGCTGGTGGTGGCGTGCTCCTTCGATGGCGCGCCGTGCCGGATAGCGGACCTGGGGGTCGAGAAGTACGAGGTTCTTCTCGGCAACTATGACGACGCGCCCACGCCCGGCGTGCTGCGCCCCTACGAGGCCGTGGTCTGGCGTCGCTAGCTCTCGTGCTGGGCGCGTGCCACTGGCGTCAGGCGTGCAAAGGGGACAGGCACTTTCGCACGGCATGCCGTGCGAAAGTGCCTGTCCCCTTTGCACGCCTGACGCCAGTGGCACGGCCCGTCCCCCTCGCACGCCCGACGCCGGCGGCACGCCGCTTAGTGCTGGTCCTCGAGGAAGCGGATGAGGTCGCGATAGCGGTTCTCGCTCAGGCAACGACGGGGGACATAGGCGTAGCGCCCGTGACCAAAGCTTGCGAGGAGGCACTCGTCGGTGGCGCTCACCCACTTGAGGTCAGAGAGCGGGTAGGTTGCCGAGCTGCCGAGGTTGGTCTGCACGTGGACCGCATCGTCACAGATGACCACGTGCCTGCGCTCGTTGGGGCCCTCGAGTGCGAGGCTGCCCCCGCGCGCGAGGCGCAGCTGGATGGTATTCCAGTTGGCCCATACGTAGAGCAGGGCAAACGCGATCACGGCCAGCACGATGAGCAGGACGTTGTTATCCCGGAAGTTCCAGGCGCAGAACACGAGGACCAGCAGGGACGCAAGGTTGACGAAGGTCAGGCACTGCTTGGTGCGCGGGTGGATGCGCTCGGCCGCGCGCGCCAGGACGAGCTCGTTGTAGTCGTACGTCATGGAGGCGCGGACGTTCTCAAAGGCGTCGTCGTTGAACTCGCTCTGCTCGCTCCGGCGCCGAACGGCGGACTTTTTGGCCATGCTCACTCCTTTGGGTCGGTGCACCCGATACATCCTATCGCGGCTGTGGAGACCTTGTCGGCGAGATGTGCTTCGTCGGTGAATATGACCGTTCGCCGCAATGTCGCCTTGGTGACGCTACGTATTGGGAATGATATACGCCGTGCAGGGAGCGACGGCACGACGGATTGACGTCCGTGTTGACGCACTGTGTGAGCGTAATTGCTAGGCAGCTGCCAAAAGTGGGGGCCCGGGGCGCGTACGATGCGCCGACGGGCCCTCGTCCATATGTGCCACTGGCGTCAGGCGTGCAAAGGGGACGGGCCGTGCCACTGGCGTCAGGTTTATTTGGCACACGCGGTTTGCGTGCCAAATAAACCTGACGCCAGTGGCACGGCCCGTCCCCTTTGCACGCCTGACGCCAGTGGCGCGGCCCCGGTGGGCCTACTCTACGATCAGGTCCTCCATCTCGAAGGTGAGGCAGTTCACGTAGCCGCGGTTCGTGAGGCGCAGCTCCGGCACGCACGCGAGCGACATCACGCCCATCGTCATGAAGGGCGATGGCATCGTGCAGCCCATCTGCTCCCAGGCCCTTCTCGCTCCCGCGACCTTCTCGGCCACGACCTCAACGCGCTCCGTGCTCATGAGGCCGCACACGGGCAGCTCCACGAGGGCGAGCACCTTGCCGTCGGCAACGGCGACCTCGCCGCCCCCGCACCCCACGAGCGTGCGCGCCGCGAGCGCCATGTCCTCGTCGTTGTCGCCCATCACGAGCAGGTTGTGGGCGTCGTGGGAGACGGTCTGCGCGAGCGCGCCGTGAATGCCGAAGCCCGTGACGAAGCCCTGGGAGTGCGTGCCCGCCTCGCCGTGATGGCGGTCGAAGACGCAGACCTTGAGGACGTCATGATCGGGGTCGGCGAGCAGCGCGCCGTCGCGCACGGGCACCTCTACGACGATGTCGCGCGTGAGGGTGTCGCCGGGCTCGATGCCCATGGCGCGCACGCGCGCGGTGCCATCCGGGCGGCCGCCGGCATCAAATCGGAACGCCTCGGGCGTGGGAACAAAGCCGAGGCTCATGGTGTGCGTCATGAAGTCGGGCCACTCGTAGGGGGCGGGCGAGAAGAGCGCGTGCCCGTCCTCGGCCACCAGCTCGCCGTCGATGAACACCTTGCGCGCGCGGAAGCTCTCGAGGTCGTCGAGAAGAACGATGTCGGCGCACTTGCCCGGCGTGACGGATCCCATGTCGTGCGCGAGCCCGAAGTACTGCGCGCAGTTGATGGTGGCCATCTGGAGGGCGGTGACCGGGTCGAGCCCGAGCTCGACGGCCGTGCGCAGGATGCGGTCCATGTGGCCCTCGTCCACGAGGGTGTGCGGGTGGTTGTCGTCGGAGCAGAGCAGGCACAGGCGCGTGTCAACGCCGCTTGCCACGAGCTGCGGGAGATAGCCGGGCAGGTTGAGCCAGGCCGAGCCCTGGCGCAGCTGCACGTACATGCCCAGGCGGAGCTTCGCGAGCACCTCGTCAAAGCTGCCGGACTCGTGGCAGGAGGAGACGCCGGCGGCGACATAGGCGTTGAGGCCGCGGTCTCGGTCGGGGGAGGGGAAATGCCCGGTGACCACGTGGTCCGCCTTGAGCGTCTCGCGCATCTCGTCGATCGCGTTCTTCTCGCCAGCGAGGATGCCGGGGAAGTTCATCATCTCGCCGAGGGCGACGACGTTGTCCCACGTCATGCTGTCTGCGATATCTGCCGCAGTGACCTCGGCGCCGGTGTCCTCCACGCCCGTCACGGCCGGCACGCAGGACGGAGGGGTCATCATGGCCTTGAGCGGCGTTCGGCGGGCGTCCTCGAACATCGCGCGGACGCCTTCCATGCCGGCAACGTTTCCGACCTCGTGCGGATCGCAGAAGATGCCGGTGGTCCCGTGCGGGACGACGGCGCGCGCGTACTCGGCTGGACCGATCATGGCGCTCTCGATGTGGATGTGGCTGTCCATGAGGCCGGGTGCGGCGTAGAGGCCGCTTGCGTCCACGACCTGCGTGTCGGGTCCGATGCAGTGCTCGGCCGTGTGCTCGCCGAGGCCGAGGTAGGCCACGTGCCCGCACGCGACGGCGATGTCGGCGTCCGGCAGGATCTCGTGCGTGGTCACGCTGACGAGGTTGGCGTGGCGAATCACCAGGTCCGCTGGCTGGGCGCCCTGCGCCACTCGCACGAGCTCGTCGTTGCACTCCCAGAGCGGGACCTTGCAGAAGTTGTTGCGCATGGGGCCTCCTTGCGTTCGGGTTGTGACAAGGGTAGCGCGCCGTCGCGCGCGGGCAGGGTGCCATCGGCGGGCGGTTATGGGTTTGGTACCCCGGCCGAGTGCGCATAACCCGACAAATCAGAGGATTTTTCGACGAAAATGTCGGGTTGTGCGCACTTCGGGATTGCAGGGAGGCGCGATGGGCGCGCGAGCGACGCCTCCGAGAGCGCGTTCAAAGCGGGCGCGGCGGCCGTGCCCGTGTGCTGGGCGCGCTTCTGCTACACTCATGTGGAGCGCGTTCGATGGGTTCGGGTGACGCAACACCTCGAACCTGGTCAGGGCCGGGAGGCAGCAGCCATAAGGGGCCTCTGGCGGGCACCCGTTCCCATCGAGCGCGCTCGGGCGTTCCGGGCTGCGGCCTGGGACGCCTTTTGTGTTTCTATATATAGGGAGCTCGCTGGGAAGAAAGAAGGCGGAGGAGGAGGGATTCGAACCCTCGGAACGGGGGTTACCCGCTCGACGGTTTTCAAGACCGCTGCAATCAACCACTCTGCCACTCCTCCGAGTGTGCGAGCACTAGTATCCTACCCCATGTGGGGCAGACGCGGACGCGGGGGACAAAAGATGGACGCTGACGAGAAGGACCTGGGGCTGGACGAGTCCTACATGCGCCTGGCCCTCGAGGAGGCCGAGCTGGCTGCGACCGAGGGCGAGGTGCCCATCGGCGCCGTGGTGGTGTGCGACGGACGCGTGGTGGCGCGGGCGCACAACCGTCGAGAGACCGACGCCGACCCGTCTGCCCACGCCGAGTTCTCCGCAATGGTCGCCGCGGCGCGCGAGCTGGGCCGCTGGCGTCTTACGGGCTGCACCGTCTACGTGACGCTGGAGCCGTGCCTCATGTGCGCGGGGCTCATGGTCAACGGGCGCGTGGACCGCTGCGTGTATGGCGCCGCCGACCCCAAGGGCGGTGCGCTCGGGACACTCTATGACGTGAGCCATGACCCGCGGCTCAACCACGAGTTCGCAGTCACGGGCGGCGTGCTCGCGGATGAGTCGGCGGGGCTGCTGCGCGCGTTCTTTCGTGCGCGAAGGCAGCGCTAGCCCGCGTTCTTCTCGCCGACGTTGGGGCGCACATTTGCAGGGACTCGTCATCAGCTTTGGAAAGTGCCTTGGCCAGTGAGAGTCTATGAACACTTTCGCGGTCTTAGGGAGACCACAGATTCTCTAAGAACGAATTGGCTCCCTAAATCGTTCTTAGAGTGTCGCCTCTGGGGGGCTAGACAACCTGGAAGATGAAGAAGTCCAGGTAGTGGCTCTCGGGGAAGCCCCAAAGGATGGGGTGATCGGGGGCCTGCTGACGCTCCTCGACCTGCTTGAGCTGTACGTTTGCCTGATGTGCCGCCTCCGCAATTGCCTTGGCCAGGAGGTCGCGCGTCATGAAGTGGGAGCAGCTACAGGTGGCAAGGTAGCCGCCGCGGGGCAGCATGCGCAGGGCCTCGTAGTTGATCTCTCGGTAGCCGCGCGCGGCATGGCCGACGGTGCCGCGGCTCTTGGTGAAGGCGGGCGGGTCCAGCACGATGAGGTCGAAGGGACCGCCCTCCTCGCGCAGACGGGCGCGGTTGGAGCGGAGCTCGGGTAGGTATTCGAGGACGTTTGCGCAGGTGAAGTCCATGTGGGCGTCCAGACCGTTGAGGCGGGCGTTCTCGCGGGCGAGGTCGATGGCGGTCTGGCTCACGTCCACGCAGCGCACGAACTCCGCCCCGCCGGCGGCTGCGTTCAGCCCGAAGGGCCCCACGTGGCAGAAGCAGTCGAGCACGCGCCGGCCGGCCGCGATCTGGCGCACGGCGCGGCGGTTGTACTTCTGGTCGAGGAAGAAGCCGGTCTTCTGGCTGTTCTCGATGTCAAGATCGAAGGCGAGGCCGTTCTCGCGCACCATGATGCGCGGGCTCTCCGGCGCGGGCAGGCCGTCCCACCAGCCCTTGTACTGCGGCAGCCCCTCCTTGGCGCGGGACGCGCCGTCGTTGCGCTCGTAGATCGCGTCGATCTTCTCGCCGTCCGCGGCGAGCGCGTCGAGAAGCGCGCGATACACGACAGGCCGCAGGCGCTCCATGCCCACGGTGCCCACCTGCGCGACCAGCACGTTCTCGTAGCGGTCCGCCACGAGGCCGGGAATGCCGTCCGCCTCGGAGAAGACCACGCGGCAGCAGTTGGTATCGACCTCGGAGCCGGGAAGGGCGCGGCCGCCCATCGTGGCACGGCGATGCTGCCAGGCCCAGGCGACGCGCCTGCGCCAGAACGCCTCGTCAATGCGGTCGTTGGCGTTGCGGGTGACAATGCGGACGCGGATCTTGGACTCCTGCGAGAGGAGACCCGCGCCCTGCCAGGTGCCGTTCTCCTCGAAGACGTCGACCACGCCGCCGTTCTCGGCGGGCTCGGCGGAGATGACCTCGCCCTCGAAGACCCACGGATGGCCGCCGGCAAGCGAGCGCGCCGCCTTGCGGGTCACGGTGATGCGCGGGTATGGGCGCGCCTGCTTCATGTGCTCTCCTGGGATTTGGGGATTTGGGGACGGGTTTTTTCTCTCAGGGCTTTTGGGACAGGTCTTGGCCCGTGCTAGAGGCGATGCTCCGACAAAATGGGGACCTGTCCCAAAAGCCCTGAGAGAAAAAACCCGTCCCCAAATCCGACTAGTAGTGGCGGCCGTAGCGGCCGCCGGCGATGCCACGGCCGCGGCTGCGTGAGCCGGCGAACATCGTGCGCGTGGAGCGCCTGGTGGGGCGGTCGGCCTGTGGCACGATGCGGCCGGAGTCGTATGCGAAGCCGTCGAGGTCCCACACGGGCACGAGCTTCTTGGTGAAGTACTCGATTTCGCGCAGGGGGCTGATCTCGTCCGGCGCCACAAAGGTGTAGGCGTGGCCGGTGGCACCAGCGCGGCCCGTGCGGCCGATGCGGTGGACGTAGTCCTCCGGGTCCATGGGGACGTCGAAGTTGACCACGGCGTCGATGCCGGAGACGTCGATGCCGCGGCTCATGACGTCAGTTGCCACGAGGACCTGGCACTTGCCCTCGCGGAATTTCTCGAGCGCGCGCTCGCGCGCCTTCTGCGGGCGGTCGGCGTGCATCACGTCGACCTTCACGCCCGCGTTCTTGAGCGTCTTGGAGACGTCGTCCACGCGGTGCTTGGTGCGGCAGAACACGAGCACGCGCTCGGGCTTCTCGCCCGCCGCGCCGCCGGTGTCCAAGAGGGCGCGCAGAAGCTCGGTCTTCTGACCCTGGGTGATGGGGCAGAGGTGCTCCTCCACGGTGTCCGCGGTCTCGCCCACGCGGGCGATCTCCACGGTGGCGGGGTCGGTGAGCAGCGCGTCGATCGTGGACTTGATCGACGGCGGAATGGTGGCCGAGAAGAGCAGCGTCTGGTGGCGCTCCGGAAGCGCGTGCATGATGCGGCGGACGCTCGGCCAGAAGCCCATGTCCAGCATGCGGTCGGCCTCGTCGAGGACGAGCACCTTGACCTGCGCAAGGCTCACGTGCTTGTGCTCCATGAGGTCGATCAGTCGACCCGGGGTGGCAACGAGGAGGTCGCAGCCGCGCTCGAGGTCCTTGATCTGGCGGTCGAACTTGGCGCCGCCCATGACGATGACCGCGCGCTGGCCGGTCTTCTCGCAGACCACGGAGACGACCTTCTCGATCTGCGCCGCGAGCTCGCGCGTGGGCGTGACCACGAGCGCGTGCGGGCCCTTGCCCTTGGCGCCGGCCACGAGCTGCAGCGCGGGCAGCGCGAAGGCCGCGGTCTTGCCCGTGCCCGTCTGCGCGGAGGCCACGATGTCGCGGCCCGTGAGGACCACGGGGATGGCCTGCTCCTGGACGGGGGTCGGGGTGGTGAAGCCGAGGGCGTCCACCCCGGCGAGAATCTGCTCGTTAAGCCCGAGCTCGGCAAATGTAGTAGTCATGGGTCTAAGTATAGAGCATGGGCGGCGCGACGTGGGTATACTGGACGGGTTAAGCCGCAGAAACGGAGTTCGCATGCCCATCAACATCCCCGACGGCCTGCCCGCCAAGACCATCCTCCAGCAGGAGCGCATCTTCGCCCTTGAGGAGGAGGTGGCCAGCCACCAGGAGATTCGCCCGCTGCGCGTGGCGATCCTCAACCTCATGCCCACCAAGATCGAGACCGAGACGCAGATCCTGCGCCTCATCTCCAAGTCTCCGCTGCAGGTGAGCTGCGACTTCATGCGCGTCTCCACCCACGAGTCCACGCACGTCTCGCAGGACCACCTGGTCAAGTTCTACGACACGTTCGATGCGTTCCGCGACAAGAACTACGACGGCCTCATCATCACCGGCGCGCCCGTGGAACACCTCGAGTACGAGGAGGTCGACTACTGGGACGAGTTCTGCGAGATCGTGGACTGGAGCCAGGAGCATGTCTTCTCGACGATGTTCCTCTGCTGGGGCGCGCTCGGCGCGCTGTGGCACCTGTATCAGATTCCCAAGCGCCAGCTCGGCTCCAAGCTCTTTGGCGTCTTCAAGCAGCGCCTCTGCGACGAGTACAGCTTCCTCACCAACGGCTTTGATGAGGTGCACTACATGCCGCACAGCCGCCATGCCGCCATCGATACCGGCGAGCTGGCCAAGCATCCCGAGCTCTGCACGCTCTCCGAGGGCTTCACGAGCGGTCCGTCTCTTCTCGCCACGCGTGACTTCCACGAGGTCTACGTGACCGGCCACTTTGAGTACGGCCGCGACACCCTGGCCGACGAGTTCTGGCGCGACTTCCACAAGGGCCTGCCCATCCGCGTGCCCGAGAACTACTTCCCGGACGACGATCCCGAGAAGCAGCCGCTCTTCACCTGGCGCGCGCATGCCAACCTGCTCTACCGCAACTGGCTCAACTGGGTCTACCAGATGACGCCGTATGATTTGGATGAGATCCCGGCGGCAATCGCCGACCTGCGCGCACGTGCCACGGCGGCCACCGGCCACGTGGACAAGTTCTAGGCGGCGGGCGGGGCCTCTCCTTCTGCAATCAGCGGGATAGTGCGAAATAATTGGCGTCCCGTCTGCAATCAGCGGGATAGTGTGAAGGGTTTTCGGAGGGGTGTTGGGTAGACGCCCTTCCATTTCCTGCGAAAACGTCGCTGGAGAGGCGCCCGGGACGTCTCCTGGCGTCGTTTTTTGGCCAAAATGCCTTCACACTATCCCGCCGATTGCAGGGCCGCTGGTCGATATTTCGCACTATCCCGCTAATTGCAAACGCGCGCTCCGCGCATCATAGTGGTGGGCGAGGTCGGCCTCGTCCCGTCGTACGAGAAAGGTGATGCGCCATGCCCAATGAGCGTCTGACAGAGAAGCTGCTTGAGCGCCTGCTGGCGTCCTCGACGCCGGAGGCATATCTCGACGAGGGCCTGACCATTGACCGCGAGCTTCCCGACTACCTCTTTCAGCTGCTTGGCGAGAAGGGCATGAAGCGCTCCGAGGTGGTGCGTGCCTCGGGTCTCAACAGCACGTTCGTCTACGACGTTTTCAACGGCGACAGCCGCCTTGGCCGGGACAAGGCCATCATGCTGGCGCTTGGCATGGGATGTACCCTGCGGGAGACCCAGCGGCTGCTGCGCCTTGATGGCGTCTCCGAGCTCTGGGCAAAGAACCGCCGAGATGCCGTGATCATCTGGTGCGTGGAGCACGGCTATAGCCGAACTCAGACGGATGACGAGCTGTATCGTCTGGGCGAGAAGACCCTGCTGGGCACCGGTCCGCTCCGTTAGCCGCCGGCGCATCTGACGCATGCCGCTCATTCAGTTGCGAACTGAGGAATCAGTCCATGACTGAATATAACCTTTACTATTGTTGGCTGAGGGTGGGGACGAGCGGATGGCGCTGAGGTGAACGACGAGCAGGTCATGCATGCCATGGGCATAGACGACGCATATCACGTGGAGCGCGTGCTGGCCAGCGGAGCCGGCGGCACGACGGAGCTTGTGACCCTGGACGGCTCTGGCCCGTTCGTGCGGAAGCGGATCCCTGCCAAGCTGGCGCGTCGCGGCGTGTGGGCGACGCTCGTCGAGTGCGACTCGGCCCGCCTGCCACGTGTCGAGGCAACCTACGAGATGCCCCGCGAGTTCGTCGTGGTGTGCGACTACGTTCCGGGAGAGAATCTCGAGCAGCTGGTTGCCGCTCGCGGGCGTATTGGAGAGAAGGACGCGCCGCAGATAGTCGCCCAGCTCTGCGAGGCGGTCGGCGCCCTTCACGCGCACGGCATCATCCATCGCGACATATCGCCCACAAACGTGATTGTCGCCGCGGACGGCGCACACCTCATCGACCTGGGGATTGCCCGCTTTCGCGTGGAGGGCGCCACACGCGACACCACGCAGCTCGGCACGTACGGCTTTGCGTCCCCGGAGCAGTACGGCTTTGCCCAGACCGACGCCCGCTCGGACGTCTACTCGCTCGGCCGCATGCTCGGCTATCTGCTCACGGGCGTCATGCCGGCGGAGGGAGAGAAGTACGAGGCGGCGCTCGAGGACGACTCGCTGGTCTCGCCGGACCTGCGGGCGGTCATCCAGCGCGCAAGCGCGATGGAGCCGAGCGCGCGCTACCAGAGCGCCGAGGCCCTTGCGGCGGCGCTGGGCGGGGAGGAGGTTGCTGGGTCAGAGCCGCCTGCCGACCCGGTGGGGCCGCCGACGTTTGAGTCGGCGCCGCGGCGGCGCAACTGGGTGAAGGTTCTTCTCGCCGTGATGGCGGCCGTGGCGTTTATGGCTGCGGTGGCGATCATCCTGGCCCAGACGTTTGGGGCAGGCGAGAAGGACGTGGACGCTCCGCCGGCGAACGAGCCTGCGGCGAGTGTGACCGCGGATGACGAAACCGCGGAGGGCGGTGAGTCCACCAGTGGTACCGCGCCTGCAGCGGAGACCGTTGACCTCGAGATCGTCGAATCCGGGTGGTCAGTGGACTCGCAGGGCTATGTGCATTATGCGGTCGGGCTTCGAAACAACGGGGACGCCACCATCGATAACCCCGGGTATACGGTGACTGGTCGCGATGAGTCTGGAAGAGTGGTCTTTTCTGACGAGCAGCGCGTTTTTGCAGTCCCGGCTGGTGAGACGGTCTATTTTGGGTCGTTGACCGGAAACGGCACCGCGCCGACCTCCGTTGACTTTTCTCTTATGGGTGTCGATCAGGATCAGATCAAGCCCGAGATGGACGTGCCCGCCTTCTCCGTACTCGATGCCGGCGTCGTAGAAGGCACCCTCGGGGGATTTAGCGTCGTGGGGGAGATTAAGACTGAGCACGCGGGTGATGAGAGCATCGGCATGGGTGACGTTCTGATTGCCGTGGTTCTCCGCGATGCGGGCGGCAACATTGTTTATGGCGCGCTGACCTTTGCGGAACGTCCTGACGAAGGCGAGTCGACCTCGTTTGAGATTAACGTCGTCGATGACGTGGATTACGCAACATATGAGGTGTACACGCAGGCGTGGTGAGGCGCGGCCGTTCGGTGGCCTTGACCGTTCACGTAATTCAGTTGGCAACTGAGGAATTGCTTTGGCCCTCCTTTCAGAATGGGCGTCAACCTTCTGAAAGGAGTTTGGAATGGGCGAGAAGAACGTGGAAACGAAACGTGTCGCGGTCATTGCGACGATTATCGCGGCGGCCCTGCTGGTAGCGGCGTTCTTCCTGCCGTATGCGGCGGGAACGCAGGAGTTCCGCGATGGCTTGGACTCGATGTCCGCGAATCCCTACTCCGAGACTCTGGGCATGAGTAACGAGGACCTCGCCGACATTTCTCTCTTCAAGTACGCGCGAATCTACGGCTCGTCCAGTGACCTAGGTATGGGCGAGACGTTTGCGATGGTCTATGTTCCTCTGACGGTCGCTCCGGCGGTGCTCGGAGCGCTGACGCTGCTGTTCGCGCTGCTGCGCAAGCCGATTCCCGCGATTGTGTTCTCCGTGCTCACCGTGGCTATGACGTTCCTCCTGAACTGGGACTTCGAGGACCGTGGCGTGATTCCGAGCAGCAGCTACGACTGGGGCATTGCGAAGTGGGTGTATCTGCTGGCAGGCATCGTCGTGGTTTCGTGCGCGGTGTGGCAGATCGTGCTGCGCGGGCAGTCGAAGAAAGCATAGGGAGCTCGAGCAAGAGGGGTGGCAGTCATGAAACGGATAGTTCGGACGTTATGCGCGGCCGCGATGGTTGTGACGCTTGCGGCGTGCGGCGGTGGCAGTGATGGCGGAGAATCTGCTCCCCAGCAGGCGCCCTCGAGCGAGCCCGAGAGCGCGGCTCCGGCAAATAGCCTCGAGGAGATAATCCAGCGCGCTCAGGCTGACTTCACCGAGACAAGTCAGAAACTGCTTGACGAGCAGGAGAAGGTGTTCTCTGAGGTTGGAGACAGCTACGAGGACTACCTCGCCAATCTCGACATGATTCAAGCATGGTACGACCTGTCCATTAGCGAGACGGAGGCGCTTGGCGAGCGCGCTGTCGAGTATGGGCGCGAATACTACAAGGCGGTTGTCGACAACGTTGACGTGACGGACGATCGCGAGCTCGACAAGGCGACCGAGGAGTTCTACGACACGGTTTATGAGGACGCATACGACGATTATTACGACGCCATCTACGAGGATGCATACGACGAGATGTATGACACGTACTACGATGGCATTATTCGGGATGCGTATGACACGACCCCGTACGACGAGTGGTCGGATACATCGAGTGACGCGTATGAGGCGTACTCCGACGCTCGGAGTGATGTCTATGAGGCAATCTCCGATGGTCGGTCTGACGTGTATGGCGATTACTCCGATGTGCGCAGCGCGTTTTACTCAAACGACTTTGATGTGGAAGGAATCTTTGCCCCAGTACAGACGAAGGACGAAGGTCAGGAGGGCGACGCTGAGGAACCCGTAGCTGACTCCTCTGAAGACGACGCTGTGGATACCTCGGCCGTTGATCCAGCGTTCAAGGAGACAATGGACGGGTATGAGGCATTCTTCAGCGAGTACGTCGAATTCATGAAGGCATATGAGGCTGACCCCACTTCGGTTGAACTCATCGGACAGTACTCAGATCTGATGACAAGGTATACGGAGACCATAAACGCAATGGGGGAGATCGACGAAGGCTCCCTGACGCCGGCCGATGCCGCATATTATGCCGAAGTGACTGCGCGCATATATGAGATGCTGGCCGAGGTTGGACAATAGGGCTAGAAGTTGATCAGGTCTCGCGTTGGTACATCAAGGGCCTTCGCGATGCGGATAAGGACATCGATGCCAACATCAGCCGTTCCTGTCTCGATTTTCCAGAGATAGGAACGGCTTGTGCCCGTCATGAGCGCAAGCTGGCGCTGAGATATTCCGCTCCGGGTGCGCTCAGCGCGTATTCGGGCGCCGATGGCCCGTTTCTCTTCCGCGTTGTCCATGCGGGAAAGGATAGAAGCGGTACCATTGGCTCATGCTCTCTATAGAGAGCCGATTCATACGGATGAATGGAGCGTATGTTGTCTAACTTCGGGTATCGGGCCATTCGTGGCCTGTCGTGCATGCTCGTTGCGGCGGCCATGGCCCTATCTCTTATTGGCTGCTCGGAAGGTCAAGCGGAGACAGAGCCCAATCAAGATGCCGGATCAAGCGTATCCATTACCGTTGAGTGCGAGTCAAATCTCTTATTGAGTAAGTACGACATTGCTGTTTATGTCGACGCGGACTCTTTGGGGACTCTCGACCATGGGACAACCAAGACGTTTGAGGCGACCTTGGCCGACGGGGACCATGAGCTGAGATTCGCAAAAGAAGACGACGGAAACGTTGATGGGTCAGTGGGGATATCCATCAACGGTGATACGTCGCTCAAATATCGAGTTAAGTGCACCTCTTCCCAAGTCGAGATTGAGCAGATTGACTCGGTTTTCCCGCCGATTTCGTCCGACGAGGCATCGACGAAATATCACGATGAGCTCTATCGCGCATTCGAAGAAGCGGGATTCACCAACATAAGAGAAGAAGAGCTGCGCGATTTGACGCCGGACCAAAGTGACAAGAACTGGCTTGTGGGAAGCGTTTCCATTGGGGGCGCGGAGAGCTTCAGCGTGCAGGATGCGTTTGCTGCTGATGAGGAGGTCGTAATTAGCTATCACGTTCTCGCGGACCTCAACCCTCCCGCCTCTTCTGATGAGCTTGAAGGAATGGGCTACGAAAACGTTGTTGAGCTGTTTGAGGATGCCGGGTTCATCAATGTGACGACTACATCGACGAGTGCTTCTGGGGTTGGCGGAACGGTCTCCTCAGTGAAGATTGGAGGTATTTTCGGGTCATCTGACTTCACAACAAGTGATTCGTTCCCCTTTGACGCCGGAGTTGAGATTACGTATTACGAGGGCGCTTCAACATCGGACGAGTCGATGCAGCCCCCTGCTGAGGAGGTGCCCGAAGAGGACCTCAGCTCGCTGCTCGCCTCAAGCGATACTGATGCGAGTTGGTTTAGCTCTGCGTATCGGGGCAGGACCATCACCTTTGATGGCTGGGTTGCCGACATGATGAACCACGAAAACTATGACACCCGTTACGACGTACTTATCCTCGCGGGAGATAACGGCGTAAGTCCAATGACAGGGCCAAACTTCAGACTTACAGACGTGAACTTCTATGACATGAACGTGACAAATGCAGACTCGCTCCGCGGGGGTGACAATATCACCATTACCGCAATTGTCGGCGACTACAACTCAACAGCAGATTGGCTTGAGCTTGACCCGGTGTCTATTTCGGTTCGTTAAGGAGCCCATGATGTATTGCCCAAGCGTTGAGGGCTTGAGGAGTCGATTGCGCAGAACTCGATTCTGCTTTTGAGGTTGCTGCGCCGGCAGTGCCAATGCGGCCTGAGTCGCCCACGGAGCGACTCAGGCCGCATTTGGATAGAGGGTGATATTTGCCCGCCCGGCCAATTCGAGCCCAACAAGCTTAGTGGCTATAGCGTGCGACCCCCTAATCTCTCGGACTGCCACACGGAGGGCGACCATTTTGTCGGCGCGGCGAATATGGCTGCCGAGGGGATCGAGCTCGTAATTGAGCCCCATATCGGGAACGGCTTCGCGCTTCGGGACCGCGCTCGGTGCATCGGATTCGGAGAGAGTTCGAAAGTCTCTCCCCTCAGCGGACGCTGATTCCCGGTGCTTCACCGAGACAAGCGGCCGGGCCCGGACACCCACGTCCGGGCCCGGCCGATGTGCAAAAGTGACTGTCCCTTTTGCACGTTTTGCACGCTAGCAGGTGGCGCCGCCGATGACGGTCTTGTTGAGGATGGCGTCCTTGTCGATGGGCGCGGTCAGCAGCTTCTCCTGCACGTAGTCAAAGCCAAGGCGCGCCACGGTGTCGGCAAAGCGCTCGCCGCTCTCGCCCTCGTCGCGGAAGAAGAGGATCGCACGCTCCACGAGGTCCATGACCTCGTCCTCGCTGGTAAAGATCTTGTCCAGCGCCTGGCCGTGCGCGACCTTCTTGCCCCAGCGCCCGCCGATGTAGACCTTGTAGCCTGCAAGTCCCTCGGTCACGGCACCAAACGGGCACGCGCCCACGCAGCGGCCGCAGTGGTTGCACGCGGAGCCGTCGATCGTGATCTTGCCGTCCGGCCCGATCTGCGCGTCACCCATCGGGCACGCCTTCACGACCTGGCAGACCTTGCACGCGCGACACTTCTCGAGGTCTATCTGCGGCACGCGCTGACCAACGATGCCCAGGTCGTTGAGGTCGGGCTTGACGCACATGTTGGGGCAGCCGCCCACGGCGATCTTGAACTTGTGCGGCAGGTCCACGCCGTGATAGCCCACGTAGAAGCGCTCGTGCAGCTTCTCGGAGAGGTCGAAGGTGTCGATGAGGCCGTACTGGCAGGTGGTGCCCTTGCAGCTCACGACCGGGCGCACCTTGGAGCCGGTGCCGCCGGCGTCCAGGCCATGGTCCTGCAAAAAGCCGATGCACGCGTCAATGTTGTCATACCTCACGCCCTGAATCTCCAGCGTGAGGCGCGTGGTCATCGTGACCTCGCCGGAGCCAAAGCGCTCGGCGGCCTCGGCCACGGCGCGCTGCTCGTCCACCGTGATCTTGCCGTTGCGCGTGATCACGCGGATGTTGAAGACGTCGTCAAAGCGCTTGTCCTGCAGGCAGCCCAGGCCCTTGAGGCGCTTGACCTCGGCAGCGGGGAGCTTCTTGCCTGCCGGGCGCGGCACGCGAACCTCGTTGAACGTCACGCCGCCCTCCAGCACACGCGTGGCCGTGTAGCCAGCGGCCTTGAGGCGGTTCTGCGCAAAGTAGCCGCGCTTGCCCTTGGCGCACACCAGCAGGAGCTTCTCGTCCTTCTCGTGACCGGGCAGCCCGTCCGGGCCGATCTTGGTGAGGTCAACCCACTCCGCGCCAGGAATCGTGGGCGCGGGCAGCACGTCGATGACGTGGTAGTCCGCGGCGGCGCCGGCGGCGTACTCGGCCGGCGTGAAGCTCTCGAGCTCGCCCGCGAGCTTGTTCTCCAGGATGTAGGCCGTCGTGACCAGCGGGTGGATGGCCGTCGAGAAGGGCGGCGCGTAGGAGAGGTCCATCAGGTCCAGGTCCTCGACGCAAGCCTTCTGGTAGAGCGCGGTCACCACCACGTCAGTGACCTTGTCCACCGCGCCGGCGCCGAGCGCCTGCACGCCGAGCAGCCGGTGCGAGCCGCGGTCCGCGACGAGCTTCACCATGAAGCTCGAGGAGCCGGGGTAGTAGTGGGCCTTGTCGTCCACCACGGAGACCACGCTCACCGGGTCAAAGCCCGCCTCGCGCGCTGCCGCCTCGGTGAGGCCGGTGCGGCCGCCGTTCAGCGTGGGCAGCAGGCGCACCACGCCGGTGCCGAGCGCGCCGGGGTAGGGCGTCGGCGTGCCCGTGAGCGTGCGGGCGATCGCGCGGCCGGCGATGTTGGCCGTCGAGCCCATGGCGCTCCAGAATGGGCGGCCGGTGATGGCGTTGGTGACCTCGGCGCAGTCGCCGGCGGCGTAGACGTCCGAAAGGTTGGTGGCGCCGAGCTCGTCCACGACCACGCAGCCCTTGTCGAGCTCCACGCCGGAGCCCTCGAGCCACGCGGTGTTGGGGCGGATGCCGATGGAGAGGATCACGAGGTCCGCGGGAAGCGTCCCCGCGCCGGTCTCCACGCCCTCGACCTTGTCGCCGCCCTTGATGGCCGCCAGCGGGCACGACGTCATGACGCGCATGCCGGCCGCCTTGAGCTGGCGCTGTGCGAACCCGGCCATCTCGGGGTCAAAGACGTTTGGCAGGATCTGCGGCAGCGCGTCGATCACGGTGACGGAGAGGCCGCGCGCGAGCAGGTTCTCGGCCACCTCCAGGCCGATGAAGCCGGCGCCCACGATTACGGCGCGGCGCGCACCGGCGTCGGCGTAGTTTCGGATGGCCTCGGCGTCGTCGGGCGTGCGCACGGTGAAGACGCCAGGCAGGTCGGTGCCGGGGATGCTCGCGGGCACGATCGGCGAGGCACCGGTGGCGATGACCAGCCTGTCGTACGTCTCGCCGTGCTCGGAGCCGTCCTTCTCGCGCACCGTGACCTCGTGCGCGGCGGCGTCGAGCGCCACGGCCTCCGCGCCCGTGCGCACCTCAACGCCGGTGAGCCCCTCGTAGGCGGCCGGCGTGTTGACGATGAGCTCGCCGCGAGTCTGGATGTCCCCGCCGATGTAGTACGGCAGGCCGCACCCGGCGTAGCTGATGTCCTCGCTCTTGGTCACGACCACGACCTCGGCCGAGCGGTCGCACCGCTTGAGCTTGGCCGCGACCTTGGTTCCGGCGGCCACGCCGCCCACGATCAGGTACCTCATGGCGTTCCTCTCCGTTGGCGCCACCCCTCGCGGCGCACCTTCCCATGGTAGGTCCGCGCATCGAGGTTTTTATCGGCAATCGGCGAGAAGCGCGCCCGACTCGGCCTATCATGCTGATCAGGCGAGAAGAACGGGAGGCCCCATGCCCCGCACGGCAGTTTTCAGTGACATCGACGGAACGTTGCTCAACTCCACCCATCAGGTGACGTCCCGCACGCGCGACGCGATCCGCGCGGTGCAGGCGGCGGGCGTGCCGTTTGTGATCGTGACGGCGCGCGGCGTCTCGGGGACCTACCCGCTCCTCGATCAACAGGACATCTCCTGCACCGTGGTCACCTACAGCGGCGGCGTCATCCTGGACGAGGCGCGTAACGTCATCCACCACCACGGTCTCACGCGCGCGCAGGCCCAGGAGGTCGTCTCCTTTGCCGAGGCCGAGGGCCTGGACATGACCTGGAGCGCCTACTCCTTCGAGGACTGGGTGGCGCCCGACCGCACCGACCCGCGCCTGCTCCAGGAGGAGCGCATCGTGATGGCCGAGGCGCGCGAGGGCACCATCGGCTCCATCGAGCGTGACGAGGTGCAGAAGATCCTCTGCCTCTGCACGGCGGGCAGCACCAAGGAGGTCGAGCGCCGTCTCAAGGAGCGCTTTCCCGAGTTTGCCATCGCCATCTCCTCGGAGACGCTCATCGAGGTCATGCCCGCCGGGTCGAGCAAGGCGGGCGCGGTTCGCATCCTCTGCGACCTCTGGGGGCTTGACCCGGCCGACGCTCTGGCGTTCGGCGACAACTACAATGACCTTCCCATGCTCGAGGCCGTGGGCCACGGCTACCTCATGGGCAACGCGCCGTCGGAGCTCCTGGAGCGCGCGTCGCTCGTCGCGCCCACGAACGACGAGGACGGCGTGGCGCGCGTGCTCGAGCATCTTGGCCTCATATGACAAAGGTGACAGGGTCAGCTGTCATAAACGAAAGGAGAACCCCATGAAGGTCGCCATCCCCACCCTCGGCAAGGGCGGTCTTGACTGCGAGCGCTCCGGCCACTTTGGCCACTGCGACTGCTTCACCGTGGTCGACGTCGAGGACGGCAAGGTCGGCGCCGTGAGCGTCATCGACAACCCGCCCCACGAGGAGGGCGGCTGCATGCGCCCCGTGGCCCTGCTCGCCCAGAACGGCATCGACGCCATCGTTGCCGCCGGCATGGGCATGCGCCCGATGATGGGCTTCGCGCAGGCCGGCATCACCGTCTACTTTGAGAACCAGACCCCGGGTGTGGGCGACGTCGCGCAGATGGCCGCCGCCGGAACGCTCCCCGTCATGGGCGAGGAGCACGCCTGCCATCACTAGGCCCCATGCCCTTCGGCCTGGTCATAGCCGGCTGCCTCTCCGGCGAGAAGGCCGACGCGGGCGTGGCCACGCTTGTGGACGAGCTTGCAGCGGCGGTCGGTGCCGGCGCAGTGCTGCGGGCTCGAACGGGCGGCCGTCCCGTGGGGCGGCCCCTGTCGGACGTGTTGGCCGAGCTGCGCTCCGGGGGCGTGCGTCGCGCCCTTGTGGTCACGACGCACGTGGCGGACGGCCAGCTGCAGCGCGCGGCGGCGTCGGCGGTGCGCGATGCCGCGCCCGGCTTTGAATCGCTGCGCCTCGCGCCTCCCCTGCTTGCGGGCGAGAAGGACTGCGCGGCCGTAGCTGCCGCGCTCGACGATGCCCTGCCCGCGCGACCCGGCCGCGTCGTGGCCCTCGCCGGGCACCGCGGACCGGAGTGCGAGGCCGCGCTGGCGCGCCTCGAGGGCGCCCTTCGGGCGCGGGGGCGCGACGACGTGCTCGCGGACGCTCCGGAGCGCCTGACCGCGCGCCTGGAGGGGGTGGGCCTCAGGGTCCTTCTCGGCCCGTTTTTGATGGCTCTCGGCCATCACGCGCGTCACGAGGTGCTGGGCGAGCTCGCGCGGGACCTCTCGGCGGACGTCTGGCCCCACTCCCTCGCCGAGCTGCCCGCCGTCCGACGCCTCGTCGTCGACCACGCAATTGGGGACGGGTTATTTCTCTCAGAGGCTTTGGGACAGGCCTGAACTGCGTGCAGGCCTGTCCCAAAGCCTCTGAGAGAAATAACCCGTCCCCAAATCGAAAGGACTGAACATGAAGCTCGTCATTGCCTCTGACATCCACGGCGCCGCCGACGCCTGCGTGCGACTCATGTCTGCCATAGAGACGGAGTCCCCGGATCGCGTGGTCCTTCTCGGCGACCTGCTTTACCACGGGCCGCGCAACGACCTGCCCGCGGACTATGCGCCCAAGCGTGTGATCGAGATGCTCAACTCAATCGCCGAGCGCGTGATTGCCGTGCGCGGCAACTGCGAGGCCGAGGTCGACCAGATGGTCCTCAAGTTCCCCTGCATGGCGGACCACAACGTCCTTCTCGACGCCGGGGCGGACGGCGGTCCCTACACGCTCTTCCTCACGCACGGTCACGTCTACGGCCCGGGTCGTCACAACAGCGTGGACGCCTGGCCCGCGCTGCCGCCGCACTCGGCGTTGGTCTACGGCCACACCCACATCAAGGTGAGCGAGAAGGACGTGGAGCACGACGCCTGGGTCTTCAACCCCGGCTCCGCGGGCATTCCCAAGGACGGCTCGGCCAGCTATGGTGTCTACGAGAACGGGCGCTTCGAGCACCGGCTGCTGTAGTCCCTCATCGGCGTCGTGCCGCGGGCGTCGGGCGTGCAAAGGGGACAGGCCGTGCCACTGGCGTCAGGTTTATTTGGCACGCAAACTACGTGTGCCAAATAAACCTGACGCCAGTGGCACGGCCTGTCCCCTTTGCACGCCCGACGCCCGCGGCACAAACCCCTAAAATCCTCGCTTCAAAAAATCTCATGTGTAGAGACTTAGATTATGTATAGAATCGAGGCGCAGAGGGGATAAACTCAACCGTACAGACAGGAAACAGGCGAGCGGGCCCGCGCAGGCGCGGGCTCCACGCAGGAAAAGGAGAGCATCATGGGCAAGATTCTCGGTATCGACCTTGGTACCACCAACTCCGCGATGGCGGTCCTCGAGGGCGGCGAGCCCACGATCATCGTCAACGCCGAGGGCGACCGCACCACCCCGTCCGTCGTGGGCTTCCGCTCCGACGGCGACCGCATCGTCGGCAAGGCGGCCAAGAACCAGGCCGTCACCAACCCCACCAACACCGTCTTCTCGATCAAGCGCTTCATGGGCCGTCGCTACGACGAGGTCGGCTCCGAGCTCAAGACCGTCCCGTACAAGGTCAAGCCCGGCGTGGGCGGCCGCGCGGTCGTTGAGATCGACGGCGAGGACTTCACCCCCGAGCAGATCAGCGCCATGATCCTCTCCAAGATGAAGGCCGATGCCGAGAAGTACCTCGGCGAGCCCGTCACCGACGCCGTCATCACCGTCCCGGCATACTTCAACGACGCCCAGCGCCAGGCCACCAAGGACGCCGGCAAGATCGCCGGCCTCAACGTCCAGCGCATCGTCAACGAGCCCACCGCCGCGGCCCTGGCCTACGGCCTCGACAAGAAGGGCATCGACCAGAAGGTCCTGGTCTTCGACCTCGGCGGCGGCACCTTCGACGTGTCGCTTCTCGACCTCGCCGACGGCGTCGTGGAGGTCCTTGCCACCAACGGCGACAACCACCTCGGCGGCGACGACTGGGACCAGCGCGTCATCGACTGGCTGGCCGACAAGTTCCAGTCCGACAACGGCATCGACCTGCGCAAGGACCCCATGGCCCTGCAGCGCCTAAAGGAGGCCGCGGAGAACGCCAAGAAGGAGCTCTCCTCCGCCCAGCAGGCCCAGATCAACCTGCCCTTCATCACCGCTGACGCCACCGGCCCCAAGCACCTCGACTACACGCTGACCCGTGCCGAGTTCGAGCGCATCACGCGCGACCTGCTCGACCGCTGCAAGGGCCCCGTCACCAAGGCCCTGCACGACGCCAACCTGCAGCTCTCCGAGGTCAACGAGGTCATCCTCGTGGGCGGCTCCAGCCGTATGCCCGCCGTCCAGGAGCTCGTCAAGCAGATGACCGGCAAGCAGCCCAACATGTCCGTGAACCCGGACGAGGTCGTGGCCGACGGCGCGGCCGTCCAGGGCGGCGTCCTCACCGGCGACGTCTCGGGCATCCTGCTTCTGGACGTCACGCCGCTGTCCCTGGGCGTTGAGACCATGGGCGGCGTCATGACCAAGATGATCGACCGCAACACCACGATCCCCACCTCCAAGACCGAGATCTACTCCACGGCGGCCGACAACCAGACCTCCGTCGAGATCAACGTCCTGCAGGGCGAGCGCGAGATGGCCGCGGACAACAAGTCCCTCGGCAAGTTCAACCTCACCGGCATCCCGGCCGCCCGCCGCGGCATCCCGCAGATCGAGGTCACCTTCGACATCGACGCCAACGGCATCGTGAAGGTCACCGCCAAGGACAAGGCCACCGGCAAGAGCCAGCAGATCACCATCTCCGGCTCCACCGCCCTCTCCGACGACGAGGTCGACCGCATGGTCAAGGACGCCGAGGCCCACGCCGAGGAGGACAAGAAGCACAAGGACGAGATCGAGGTCCGCAACCAGGTCGACTCCCTCGCGTACTCCACCGAGCAGACCCTCAAGGACCTGGGCGACAAGGTTCCGGCCGACCAGAAGAAGGCCGCCGAGGACGCCGTGGCCGAGGCCAAGAAGGCGCTCGACGGCACCGACGTGGAGGCCATCCGCGCCGCGGGCGACAAGCTCCAGGAGGTCGGCCACAAGCTCGCCGAGGTCGTCTACTCCGCCACGCAGGAGGACGCTGCGGCCGGCGCGGGCGCGGGCGCGCAGGGCGGCTCCGCCAACGACGTCGTGGACGCCGACTACGAGGTCGTGGACGACGACAAGAACAACTAGTCCACAGCGGCCGTACGTAACGGATTAGAACAGGGGCGGCCACGGCTACGCGGCCGCCCCTCGTGCAAAGGGGACCGTGCAAAGGGGACAGTCACTTTTGCACACCCGAGAGTTTGAGGAGGGTGACGTGAAGGTGCCCATCGAGGTAGAGGACGAGAAGAACGAGGCCATGGAGCCCGAGCCCGTCGAGCCGGAGGTCGTGGAGCCGGAATCCGAGGAGGCCGAGGCCGTCGTCGAGGACGTGGACCCGGACGAGGAGCGTGCCCGCGTAGAGGCCGCCATCCGCGCCGGCGAGGAGGCCGCCGAGCGCGAGCTTGCCGCCGACGCGAGCAAGATTCGCGAGGAGCGCGACGAGCTGCAGAAGAAGCTCGCCGACGTCGAGGATCAGATCGAGGCCGCCAAGAAGGAGGCCTCGGAGGCTACGGAGCGCATGCTGCGCCTCCAGGCGGACTGGGACAACTACCGTCGTCGCACCGCCGCCGAGCGTCTTGCCGAGAAGGAGCGTGCGGCAGAGAAGCTGGTCACCAACCTGCTGCCGGTGATCGACGACATCGAGCGTGCCATCGAGCACGCCGGCGTCACTGAGGGCGACACGCAGTTCCAGCAGTTCGTCGACGGCGTCTCCGCGGTGCACGCCAAGATGCTCGGCGTGCTCGAGAAGGAGGGCGTCGAGCCCATCGACCCGGTGGGGGAGCCCTTTGAGCCGCTGGCCCACCAGGCCGTCGGCCGCGTGGAGGACAAGGACGCCTTCGACGAGACCGTGGCCCAGGTGTACCAGAAGGGCTACAAGATGGGCGACAAGGTCATTCGCACCGCCATGGTGACGGTGACCTACGGCGGGCCCAAGCGTCCCGCCGAGGAAGAGTAGCGCCGCGGGCGTGCAAAGGGGACAGTCACTTTTGCACGCGCGCGGGTTAGTTGGACGGCGTGCAAAAGTGACTGTCCCCTTTGCACGCCCTATCAGAAGGGAGGCTCGTGCGAGATGGCAACTAAGCGAAGCTACTACGACGTGCTGGGCGTGAAGCGCGACGCCTCTGACGACGAGATCAAGAAGGCGTTCCGCAAGCTGGCGGCCAAGTACCACCCGGACGCCGGCGGTGACGAGCAGAAGTTCAAGGAGGTCAGCGAGGCGTACACCACGCTCTCGGACCCCAAGAAGCGCCGTGAGTACGACCAGATGCTCATGTTCGGCGGCATCCCCGGGGCCGATTTCGGCGGCTCGGGCGGCCGTGGCCGCTATACGTACACCACCAACGTGGGCGGGGACTGGTCCGACATCTTCGACAGCATGCGCGGCGGCGGTGACGGCGGCTTCGGCGGGTTCGACTTCTCGTCGATCTTCGGCGGGGCCGCGGGGCGTGCGGCCAATCGGCCCACTAAGGGCAGTGACCTCACCATGTCGGTGGACGTCTCCGCCGAGGAGGCGTTCCGCGGCGCCACGCGCAAGGCGACGTATCGCGTGCCCTCCACGGGCGAGGAGCAGACGCTCACCATCAAGATTCCCGCCGGCGCCGTTGACGGCGGCAAGCTCCGCTACCGGGGCCGCGGCGAGTACGGCACCAACGGCGGCGACCGTGGCGACCTCGTGATTACCACGCACGTGGCGGAGCACCCGCTGTTCAAGCGCGATGGCGCGGACGTGCGGATGGACCTTCCCATCAGCATGTACGAGGCAACGCTCGGCGCGACCGTCGAGGTCCCGACGCCCGACGGGACCGAGGTGCGCCTCAAGGTCCCGGCTGGCACGCAGGACGGCAAGACCTTCCGCTTCCGCGACCTGGGCGCCCCCAACGTCAAGCGCAAGGGCACGCGCGGCGCGCTCTACGTGACGGTGCGCGTGAAGGTCCCGACGCTCGTCACCAAGAAGGAGCGCGACGCGCTCGAGGCGCTGCGCGACGCCGACACGCGCGACTACCGCGAGGAGGTCAACCGTTATGGTACGCAGCGCTAGCGAGGAGCGCGGCAGGGACCGCGGGCGTGAGGGGCGCGACCGCGACAAGCCCCTCTACATGATCAGCGTGGCCGCCGAGCTCACGGGCATGCACCCGCAGACCCTGCGCGTCTACGAGCAGAAGGGGCTCGTCACGCCCGGACGCTCGCGCGGCAACACGCGCCTCTACTCGCAGTCAGACATCGACCGGCTGAACCTCATCTCCAAGCTCACCGACGAGGGCATCAACCTCGCCGGCGTCGTGCGCATCCTCGACATGCGCGAGCGCATGCTGGCGCGCGAGGACGAGCTCGAGGAGCTGCGTCGCCGCGTGCGCGAGCTCGAGGACGAGGTCCACGAGTTCCGCATGCAGGAGAAGATCACGGCGCTCGCCCGCTATGACAGCGCGAGCAGCCCCGAGCAGGTCATGCGCCGCCTGCTGCTCAACGGCGCCCCCGATTCTGGCGAGAAGGACGGCCATGCCTAAAAGGGGCCATGCCTAAAAGGGGCCTGGCCCCTTTTAGGCATGTTTTTACGCGACCTCGGCTGCCAGCGCTTCGTCCGGCAGCGAGTCGACGGCCGCCTCGGTGTAGGCGGAGAGTATGTACGTCGTGTAGCCGAAGTCCTCGTCGATGCCTATGAGAAGCATCCAGTACGCCGCCGGCCCCTCCCCCTCGATGCGCCCCACGCGATAGAGTCGCACGCGGCCGAACTTCTCGTCCTCGACGCGGTCCGTGTAGAACGGGTCGCGAAGCCCGGCACGGTCGAGCATGTCGTCGCCAATCGCGTTCGACTCCTCCTCGCTCACGACGGGCGCGCACTGAAAGCTGAACGATGCCTCCGACGGCGCGTTGCCGGCACTCAGAAGGTCTGGCGACGTGCCGCCGAGCATCAGGCTGTTGGAGCGGCACTCGGGCTGCCCCTCCACGGGCTCGCTCGTCTGCCACGAGCCATACGGCACGCCGACCGAATACGTGAACCCCAGCTTGCTGAGGGCGCCGGGCAGGTCCTTGGGATCGCATGCCAGCATGCCCACCACGTCATATGCGGAGGAGACGGCGCCGCTCGTCACCGCCTGACATGCCCCCAGCGTCATCACGATGGCGACGACTGTGGCGAGAAGAACGACAAGCCGATGCGTGGTCCGTCCCATTGCGGCCTCCCAGATACGGTTTCGTAAAGTATAGAGAAAGCTGGCACGTCTCGCCGTGCGCTGCCATGCGAGGCGGCGGGCGGCACGCCGGGACTCAAATCCCCAACCGAGCGCGCGGCCTTGCTCAAATCCCCAACTGAGTACAGGGGCGCGCTCAAATCCGGATTTGAGCGCGCGGGCAGGGGCTTGCATGCCGCGCTGGGTGACAAAAGCCCAGTTCGCGTGCTGGCGAACCTTCCTAGGGCGTGGTCTTTCGCTTCTGAGGGACGGGGCCTGGCACTCAAATCCCCAACTGAGTGCGTAGCCGTGCTCAAATCCGGATTTGAGCACGGTGGCACGGCGCCGCGGCAGCACGGCGGCATACGGCGCACGGTAGGAGGCCTCGCGGCATTCCCGCGGCACCCCGTGCAGCCCCCACGGCACAAGGACCCGGAGAGGTCCCTGCGCCACCCACGTTCTTCTCGCCAGCACGCAGAAAATCTACTATGTAGACGCTTAGATTTGCGTATACGCCCCAGCTTGGGAGGGAACAATATCCCTTGATAAACAACGACCCAAGAAGGGGGCAACTATGAGAATCGACAAGTGGGCCGTCACGGCCCAGGAGGCGCTCCAGGCCTCCATCGGCATCGCAACGGACGCAAGTGCCGGGCAGCTCATGCCCATTCACCTGCTCAAGGCCCTGCTCAGCTCGGGGGAGCACAACCTGCGCGCGATCATCGAGCGCGTCGGTGCGGACCCGGCCGGCATCGAGGCCCAGGTGGACCAGGCCATCGCGCGTCAGCCGCGCGTCACCGGAGACGCCAGCCAGATGGGGATGGGCGACGCCCTCGTCCGCGTGACCAACGCGGCGGAGAAGCTCGCGTCCAAGATGGAGGACTCCTACGTCACCACCGAGCACCTGCTCTGCGCGCTCGCCGACGCCAAGGACGAGGCCGGCTCAATCCTCAAGGCCGCCGGCGTCACGGCCAAGCGCGTCGAGGAGGCCTATGACGACCTGCGCGGGGACGAGCGCGTGACCAGCCAGGACTCCAAGCCGGAGTTCGAGGCGCTCGAGAAGTACGGCCGCAACGTCACGGACCTCGCGCGCCAGGGCAAGCTCGACCCGATCATCGGCCGCGTCGAGGAGATTCGCCGCACCATCCAGGTGCTCTCCCGCCGCACCAAGAACAATCCCGTGCTCATCGGCGAGCCCGGCGTGGGCAAGACCGCCATCGTCGAGGGGCTCGCCCAGCGCATCGTCAACGGCGACGTCCCGTCCACCCTGCGTGACAAGGAGCTCATCGAGCTCGACATGTCCGCGCTCGTGGCTGGCGCCAAGTACCGCGGCGAGTTCGAGGACCGTCTGAAGTCCGTGCTCAAGGAGGTCGAAAAGTCCGACGGGCGGATCATCCTCTTCATCGACGAGCTCCACACCATCGTGGGCGCGGGCGCCACGGAGGGCTCCATGGACGCCGGCAACATCCTGAAGCCCGCCCTCGCGCGCGGCACGCTGCATGCTATCGGCGCCACCACGCTGGACGAGTACCGCAAGTACATCGAGAAGGACGCGGCTCTCGCGCGGCGCTTCCAGACCGTCATGGTATCGGAGCCCACCGTCGAGGACACGATCTCCATCCTGCGCGGCATCAAGGACCGCTACGAGCAGCACCACCGCGTGCGCATCACGGACTCCGCGCTGGTCAGCGCCGCCGACCTCTCCAACCGCTACATCTCCGACCGGTTCCTCCCGGACAAGGCCATCGACCTCGTCGACGAGGCGGCGAGCCGCCTGCGCATGGAGCTCGATAGCATGCCGGCAGACATCGACGCCGTGGACCGCCAGCTCACGCAGATGCAGATCGAGGAGCAGGCCCTCATGAAGGAGGAGGACGCCGCCAGCAAGGAGCGTCTCGAGACCCTGCGCGGCGAGATCGCCACCACGCGCGAGAAGCTCGACGGCATGAAGGCCAGCTGGGAGAACGAGAAGGGCGCGATCGACCGCGTGCAGGACCTCAAGTCCAAGATCGAGGACGCGCGGGTGGAGATGGAGCGCGTGACCCGCGAGGGCAACCTCGCCCGCGCGTCCGAGCTGCGCTACTCCACGATCCCGAGCCTCCAGCGCGAGTACGACGAGGCGGAGGCCGCGCTCACCGCCCGTCAGGAGGAGGGCGGCCTGCTCAAGGAGGAGGTCACGTCCGAGGAGATCGCCGAGGTCGTGAGCTCGTGGACCGGCGTGCCCGTGTCCAAGATGATGCAGGGCGAGATGGACAAGCTAAAGAACCTGGAGGGCGAGCTGCACAAGCGCGTCGTGGGGCAGGACGAGGCCGTCTCCGCCGTGGCCGCCGCCGTGCGCCGCAGCCGCGCGGGACTCTCCGACCCCAACCGACCCATCGGCAGCTTCTTCTTCCTCGGCCCCACCGGCGTGGGCAAGACGGAGCTCGCCAAGGCGCTCGCGGAGAACCTCTTCGACGACGAGCGCGCGCTCGTGCGCATCGACATGTCCGAGTACATGGAGAAGTTCAGCGTGCAGCGCCTCATCGGCGCGCCCCCGGGATACGTGGGCTACGACGAGGGCGGCCAGCTCACCGAGGCCGTGCGCCGCCGCCCGTACTCCGTGATCCTGCTCGACGAGATGGAGAAGGCGCATCCCGACGTCTTCAACATCCTGCTGCAGGTGCTCGACGACGGCCGCCTCACCGACGGCCAGGGCCGCGTGGTGAGCTTCAAGAACACGATCATCATCATGACGTCCAACGTGGGGTCGCAGTTCATCGCCGGGGCCAACGCGGCGAGCGACCCGGACGAGGTCCAGCGCGAGGTCAACAACGCTCTGCGCCAGACCTTCAAGCCGGAGTTCCTCAACCGCATCGACGACGTGGTGGTCTTCCACGCCCTCGGCCTCGAGGACATCGAGAAGATCGTGGACATCCAGCTCCGCGACGTACGCGACCGCCTCAGCCGCGACCGTATCCAGCTCGTGCTGACGCCTGCGGCCAAGCAGTCGCTCGCCCTTGACGGCCTCGACCCCGTCTACGGTGCGCGCCCGCTCAAGCGTCTCATCCAGCGCCAGGTGGTGGACTCGGTGGCCAACCTCATCATCGACGGTCAGCTCGCCGAGGGGGACACGGTCCGCGTGGACGTGGGCCCCGACGACCGCCTCTTCGCGGCGCGCGACGATGCGGCGAGCCACGACGGCGAGCCCCTCGAGCCCGACTCCGTGGAGTAGCGCCAGGGGGCGGTGAGACAAAGGGGACGGGTTCATTTGTCTCATGCACCCCAATGAGACAAATGAACCCGTCCCCTTTGTCTCACCGCCCCCTTTGTCTCCCGTTGGGCCGTTGCTTTACGATAGAGTCATCATTCAACGATAGGTTGGGGACGACATGGCACAGGACGAGAAGAACCCTCTGGGCGAGACCGTGGCGATGCCGCCCGACTCAGACCCGGATGCCACGCAGCTTGCGGACGAGGCCCCGACGCGCCGCGTCGCTCCGGAGGCCCTGCCCACAATCGTGCTGCCCGCCGAGAAGGACGTGCCCGGGCGGCCCGAGACGGCGGCCGATGGCATCGACGCCCTCGGCGACCCGTACTTCTCGCCCGTCGTCCCCAACGACCTCACCGAGGCGCGCGTCCCCGTCTCAATCCCGTCGCCGGTCCAGAGCCTGCCCGAGCGCAAGCGCCGCCTTCCGCGCTGGGCGGTGGCCCTCATCGTCGTGGTCCTTCTCGCCTGCGCGGGCGGGGTGGCGTACTACACCTACGACCAGGAGCTATGGGGCGGCAAGACCATTCCCCGCGTCGTCGGCCTCACGCAGGAGGAGGCCACGCGCGCCCTTGAGAACCTCGGCTTTGCCGTGAGCGTGGAGCCTGTCGCGGCCGATGACGGGTTTGGCATCGTGCTGGCGT
The DNA here is from genome assembly GCF_052599055.1 of Thermophilibacter sp. ZX-H3. NCBI lineage: Bacteria > Bacillati > Actinomycetota > Coriobacteriia > Coriobacteriales > Atopobiaceae > Thermophilibacter > Thermophilibacter sp. ZX-H3. Next base: position 95,713 of record NZ_JBQXES010000009.1, read on the forward strand.
GCAGCCCGTCGGAGGGTCAGCGCGTCGACCCCGCGAAGGGCGCCACCATCTCCGTGGCGAGCCAGCGCACCATACCCCAGATCGTGGGGATGGACGTCGAGTCCGCCCATCAGGCGCTTCTGGACGCGGGCGCGGAGAACGTCACGCTCTCCTATCAGAACTCCGACCAGCCCGCCGGGACGGTCCTGGCCGTGAGCCCCGAGGAGGGGAGCGCGTTCGTCTCGTCCGATCCCATCACCGTGACCGTAGCGCGGGCGTTCACCGTCCCCGCGCTCGAGGGGATGCCCCTCTCAGACGCTCAGGCCCAGCTCGAGGCAGGGGGCCTGACCTCAACGGTCATCTACGTCGAGTCCGACGCGGAGAAGAACACCGTGGTGAGCCTCGACCCGCCTGCGGGGACCGAGGTCGCCGCGGGCGCAAGCATCACCCTGGCGGTGGCGACGCCCATGCCCCACGAGCCCTATGACCTGATGGGATACCTCGACGCGGCGCCCCAGGCGCTCTCCGCGTACCTCGCGGACGCGGGATACACGCTCGACTACGGGGAGATCTACGCCTCGGGCGGCAACGCGCACGTTGCCTATACGGGCACCTCCGGCGACCTCCTCCAGATAACCAACGAGCCCGAGACCGCCCACTACGCGGGCGGATCCCAGGCCGACGTGCTCGCGCGTGGCGCGGGGGTGGGCGGCGTGCGCTACGCGTTCTCCGCGGAGACCCTGCCTGAGGGCGGCGCCACCGAGAACGAGTCGGGCATTCGCGCCGTCATGGAGGCGTGCGGCCTCGAGGGCCTGCTCGACACCTGCACCGAGAGCGACATCGTCGCGCCCATACCGGATCCGGAGCCGCAGGAGCCCGAGGATCCCGCGGACAAGGAGGGCGCCGACGGGGAGGGCGACGCGGAGGAGGAGCCCGCAGAGCCCGCGCACCACTTCATCTGCGGCTATGGCCGCCAGGGTGACTACACGTGGGCGGTCATCATCGGCGGCTACGAGGGGTCCACGCGCGTGGTGGCGCTCGTCGCGCCGACGGCGCACTTCTCTTCCGTCAACCTCTCGAGCTTTGGCGGGAGCGTCTGCGACTACATTGCCTACATCGATCAGTACACGGGGTGATGCCGCATGAGCGACAAGAAGAAGGGCGAGAAGGACGTGGAGAGTGACGAGTTCGTGCGCGCCGAGAACGAGGACGACGACGGATACGACCCCTATTCCGACCGGCGACCCGACCCCGAGCCGCTCTTCGAGCGCGACCCCTGGTCATAAGGCGCGCCTCCGGTGTCAGGCTTGTGCCACTGGCGTCAGGTTTATTTGGCGTGCCATGGGCGTCAGGTTTATTTGGCACACGTTGCCCGTGTGCCAAATAAACCTGACGCCCATGGCACGCCAAATAAACCTGACGCCAGTGGCACAAGCCTTGGCTGGGTTAGCTCGTGGCGCCCCAGTTGGTCTGCATGTAGCCCCAGAGGAAGTAGACGACCACCGCGAGGACGGCGAGGACGGCGATGAGCGCGAGGGCGGTCTTGATGCGGGTCTTGCGTTCCCGTGAGACGAAGATGTCGCGACGTCCCTTCGGAATCTCGAGGTACTGGCCGTAGTGAAGGTCGCGGCGAAGCTGCTGCCCGTCGGCGCGGGAGCGGCGATACCCCCGTCCCGAGAACGCTCCGCCGCCGACCGTGTACCCGGAGTCGTGGGCTATCTGGGCGGGCTCATCCTCCTCGTTGGCAAAGTCGTCGATGGGCTCGACGCTGCGGTGAGCTGGCCTCTGGCGGACGTAGGGCGTACGCGCCGCCTGCTCGGGCGCCCTCTGCGTGGTTCCGGAAGGCTCGCTGGCGCCATCGGCGAGGTCGTCGCGCTCGTTATCGTTGGTCATGTGTGCTCCCGTTAGCAGTCATGAACAGCAATGCACACATCATACGGCAGCGCGAACGCGCGCCGCCCGCGGGCGAAAAGACTTCTAAAACTGTAAGAATTCCCAGCTCGGATCAGTGGTATATCTAAGTCCACTACGCTTAGATATGGTGAGTATATGACGCTAAGAAAAGTTCCTGCCAAGCGTATAGAAATCGAGGCGAGGGGAACAAATAGCTATGTACAGCAAGGGCGCCGGGGTGGCGCCCACATCACAAGGGAGTGATCATCATGGCACTGGTTCCTTACGATCGTTATTCTCGCGCTCTTCGCAACTGGCCGTTTGACGCGCTGGACAACTTCTTCGACGCGCCCTTCGCGCCGCTCTCCTCGACCGCCGCGAGCTTCAAGATGAACGTCGAGGACGCGGGCGACAGGTACGTCGTCTCCGCAGAGCTCCCGGGCGTCAAGCGTGAGGAGATCGACGTCGAGCTCAACGAGGGCCGCCTCTCCATCTCCGTCGAGCGTAAGGAGTCCGATGAGGAGAAGGGCAAGAACTACCTCTACAAGGAGACCGGCGAGTGGAGCGCCACGCGCGGCGTTTACCTCAAGGATGCGGCCGTTGCCGGCCTGACCGCCAAGCTCGAGGGCGGCGTCCTCACCGTGAACGTCCCCAAGCAGCAGGAGAAGGCCAACGTCACCAAGGTCTCCATCGACTAGCAGCGCCTCTCGATGCGGCAACGTCTCGGGCCGGAACCCACGGGTTCCGGCCCGTTTTTCATGTCGAGTCGTCCCGCCGCCCCCGTGCCGCTGTGCCACTGGCGTCAGGTTTATTTGGCACGCGAAGCGCGTGCCAAATAAACCTGAC